>NZ_JBHYXZ010000105.1:22717-30388 GCF_042752395.1 Actinosynnema sp. NPDC059335
GGGGGGGGTGTGGGGGGGTGTGGGGGGGGGGGGGGGGTGGGGGGGGGGGGGGGGGGTCTGGGGGGGGGGGTGTTCCCCCCAACCCCGCGCGGCGGCGCCGCGCTGCCGCCCCCCCCGCGGCTGCGGACGATCGCCTGGGTGTGGACCGCGGTCGCGGCGCTGTGCGTCCCGACCGGCTACGCCAACGGCATCAGCCTGCCGGTGGACTTCTGGGCCGGGGTGTACGCGAGCGCGTACGGCGTGATCGCCACGCCGCTGGTCCTGGGCGTGGTCGCGCTGTTCTGGTGGCTGCTGGTCACCAAGCTCGCGGGGCGCAAGGACGGACCCGGCCACCAGGCCGTCGGCTGGATCTGCGTCGGTTACGCGACGCTCCTGCTCGTGTGGGGCTCAACCCTGCTGCGCCTGTGACGCCTCGGCCGCGGCCACCACGGCGGCGGCGATCGCGGCCACGTCGTCGTCCGTGCTGACGAACGGCGGCATGGTGTAGATCAGGTCGCGGAACGGCCGCAGCCACACGCCGTGCGCGACGGCCGCCGCGGTGGCGGCGGCGACGTCCACCGGGTGGTCGAGCTGCACCACGCCGATCGCGCCGAGCACCCGCACGTCGCCGGGCGCCCCCGCGAGGCCCGACCGCAGCCCCGCCTCGATCCGCCGCACGGACCCCCGCCAGTCCTGCGACAGCAGCAGGTCGGTGGAGGCCAGCGCCACCGCCGAGGCCAGCGGGTTGCCCATGAACGTCGGCCCGTGCGCCAGCACCGGCACCTCGCCGCGCGAGATGCCGTCGGCCACCCGCGCCGTGCACAGGGTCGCGGCCATCGACAGGTACCCGCCGGTCAACGCCTTGCCCACGCACATGATGTCCGGGCTGATCCCGGCGTGGTCGGCGGCGAACAGCTCGCCGGTGCGGCCGAAGCCGGTGGCGATCTCGTCGAAGATCAGCAGCACGTCGTGGGCCAGCGTCAGCTCGCGCAGCACGTGCAGGTAGCGCGGGTCGTGGAAGCGCATCCCGCCCGCGCCCTGCACCACCGGCTCCACGATGACGGCGGCCAGCTCGTCGGCGTGCGCCTCGACGAGGTCCGCCAACCGCTGCACGTACGCGGTGTCCAGGTCGCGCGGGGGCGCGGGGGCGAACACCTGCTCCGGCAGCACGCCGCGCCACAGCGAGTGCATCCCGCCCTCCGGGTCGCACACGGACATCGGCTGGAACGTGTCGCCGTGGTACCCGCCGCGCCAGGTCAGCAGCCGCCGCTTGGCCGGCCGCCCCCGCGAGCGCCAGTGCTGCAGCGCCATCTTGACCGCGACCTCGACCGACACCGACCCGGAGTCGCACAGGAACACGTGCCGCAACGGCTCGGGCGTGATCTCCACCAGCCGCGCGGCCAGGGCGACCGCGGGCTCGTGGGTCAGGCCGCCGAACATGACGTGGCTCATCCGGCCGAGCTGGTCGCGCACCGCGGCGTCCAGCACGGGGTGCCGGTAGCCGTGGATCGCGGCCCACCACGACGACATGCCGTCGACCAGCTCGCGCCCGTCGTCCAGCCGGAGCCGGACACCCTCGGCCGAGGAGACCACCAGCGGCTCGTGGGTGCCCGGCATCGGGCCGTACGGGTGCCAGACGTGCGCCCGGTCCAGCTTCAGCAGCTCATCGCGATCCACGGGGCGTCAGGCTAACCGGCAGCGACGCCAGGCCGCGGATGAGTGTGCCCGGCCGCCACCGCAGGTCGTCCGGCTCGGCGGTCAGGGCCACGTCGAACCGGTCCAGCAGCCGCCCGATCGCGATCTCGCCCTCCATCCGGGCCAGCGGCGCGCCCAGGCAGTAGTGGATGCCGTGCCCGAACGCGAGGTGCCCGGTGGCCTGCCGGGTGATGTCGAACCGGTCGGGGTCCGGGAACCGGGCCCCGTCGCGGTTCGCGGCGGCCAGCGACACGACCACCACGCTGTCCTTGGGGATGACCACGTCGCCCAGCTCCACGTCCTCGTCGGTGTAGCGGAACGTGGCCTGGTTGACCGGGCTCTCGAAGCGCAGCACCTCCTCCACCGCGCCGGGCAGCAACGTCCGGTCGGCGCGCAGCTCCTCCAGCTGCGCCGGGTCGCGCAGCAGGTGGAACACGCCGTTCGCGATCAGGTTGACCGTGGTCTCGTGCCCGGCGACCAGGAGCAGGAACGCCATGGCGATCAGCTCCATCCGGTCCAGCCGGTCGCCGTCCTCGTCGGCTTGCACGAGCGCGGAGAAGAAGTCGTCACCGGGCGCGACGCGCTTCTGCTCGACCAGCTCCTGCAGGTAGGCCGCCATCCGGCCGCCCGCCTCCTGGATCACGCCGGGCTCCGAGCCGGCCCCGCTCACCAGCACGTTCGACCACGCGCGGAACTCGTCGCGCCGGTCCAGCGGCACGTCGAGCATCTCGCAGATGACCGTGATGGGCAGCGGGAACGCCAGCGCGTCGACCAGGTCGACGTCGCCCTTCTCCCCCGCCTCGTCCAGGAGCCGGTCGGTGATCTCCGCGATGCGCGGCCGCAGCTGCTCGACCCGCCGGGCGGTGAACGCCTTCGTGACCAGCTTGCGCAACCGGGTGTGGTGCGGCGGGTCCATGTTCAGCATGTGCTGGACCAGGGCCTCCTCGAACTTCGTCGGCTCGTTGCCCGCGAGCTGGTTGGCCGCCACGACCTCCGGGAAGCGGTCGTAGTGCTTCCGGAAGCGCGCGTCGGCCAGCGCGACCCTGGCCTCCTCGTACCGGGTGACCAGCCACGCCCTCGTGCCGCGCGGCAGCACGATCGGGCTCGCCGCCGCCTGCTCGCGCAGCCGGGCGTGGTAGGCGTGCGGGTCGGCGAAGTACTCCTCGCCCAGCACGTCGAGACCGGCGATCTGCTCCCCCAAGGGAATCCCCTCCTCGTTTGAGTTAACCCTGTTCACTCAAACGATCCGAGACCCCCTCGTGTCCCCGATCCCGCCCTCTGTCACCCGATCAGCCCAAGCACCCCGGTCCGAGCAGAGCCTTCAAATCCCCCATAAGGGACGGGGTGGGAGTAACCCGAAGGGCGTCGTCCAGCTTCAGCACCGTGTTGCGGCTGCTGTTGATGATCAGGTTCAGGTGGACCTCGGTCGTGCCCGGGTGGGCCGAGAGGACCTCCTTGAGCGAGGTGACGAGCTTCGGGTCGCAGCGCGAGGCCGACACCTTCAGCTTCAGCGCCTGCGCGCCCAGCTCCGACAGGTCCGGCACGACCAGGTCGTTGGCGATCAGCGAGATCCGGTCCTCCCGCTTGGCCACGCGCGCCTTGACCAGCACGATCGCGTCCTCGGCCACCGACATGCCGTGGACCATGTAGCTCTTGGGGAAGAACAGCACCTCGATGCCACCGGCCAGGTCCTCCAGCTGCGCGGACGCCCACGGCTCGCCGTTCTTGTTCACCCGGCGGGTGACCGAGGCGAGGATGCCGCCCAGCGTGACCTGCGTGCCGTCCGGCACGTCGCCTTCCAGGATGCGCGGGATCGTGGTGTCGGAGTAGGAGCTGAGCACCTGCTCCACGCCGTTCAGCGGGTGGCCGGACACGTACAGGCCCAGCATCTCGCGCTCCAGCGTGAGCTGGTGCTTGGCCTCCCAGTGCTCGTCCGGGATCTTGACGTCGAACACCGAGACGCCCTCGCCGTCACCGCCGCCGTCGCCGAAGAGGTCGAACTGGCCGCGCGCCTCCTCCTTCTTCGTCAGCATGATCGCGTCGACCGCCTCGACGTGGACCATGTGCAGGCCCTTGCGCGGGTGGCCGAGCGAGTCGAACGCGCCCGCCTTGATCAGCGATTCGACGACCTTCTTGTTGCACGCCTGCACGTCGACCTTGCGCAGGAAGTCGGAGAAGTCGGCGAACTTCCCCTTCTCCTTGCGGGTCTTGATGATCGCGTCGACCACGTTCGCGCCGACGTTGCGGATCGCGCCCAGGCCGAACCGGATGTCGTCGCCGACCGCGACGAACTCCCGCTCCGACTCGTTGACGTCCGGCGGCAGCACGGTGATGCCCATCCGGCGGCACTCGGCCAGGTAGACGGCCGACTTGTCCTTGTTGTCCGAGTTCGTGGTCAGCAGGGCCGCCATGTACTCGCCGGGGTAGTTCGCCTTGAGGTAGGCGGTCCAGTACGCGATCAGGCCGTAGGCGGCGGAGTGCGCCTTGTTGAACGCGTAGTCGGCGAACGGGACCAGGATGTCCCACAGGGTCTTGATGGCCTCCGGCGAGTAGCCGTTGTCCAGCATGCCCTTCTCGAAGCCGGTGAACTCCTTGTCGAGGATCTCCTTCTTCTTCTTGCCCATCGCGCGGCGGAGCAGGTCCGCTTGGGCCAGCGAGTAGCCCGCCACCTTCCGCGCGATCGCCATGACCTGCTCCTGGTACACGATCAGGCCGTACGTCGTGTCCAGGATCTCCGCCAGGGGCTCCTCCAGCTCCGGGTGGATCGGCACGATCTCCTGCTGCTTGTTCTTGCGCAGCGCGTAGTTCGTGTGCGAGTTCGCGCCCATCGGGCCCGGCCGGTAGAGCGCGATGACGGCCGAGACGTCCTCGAAGTTGTCCGGGCGCATCAGCCGCAGCAGGTCCCGCAGGGCCCCGCCGTCGAGCTGGAACACGCCCAGGGTGTCGCCGCGGCCCAGCAGCTCGTAGGTCTTCTTGTCGTCCAGCGGCACGGACGAGATGTCGATCTTGCCCTTGCCGTTCAGCTCGATGTTCTTCAGCGCGTCGTCGATCGTGGTGAGGTTGCTCAGGCCCAGGAAGTCCATCTTCAGCAGGCCGAGCGTCTCGCACGTCGGGTAGTCGAACTGGGTGATGATCGAGCCGTCCTGCGGGCGCATCCAGACCGGGATGTGGTCCATCAGCGGCTCCGCGGACATGATCACCGCGCAGGCGTGCACGCCCGCGTTGCGGATCAGGCCCTCCAGGCCGCGGCCGGTGTCGATGATCTCCTTGACCTGCGGGTCCGTCTCGTACAGCGCCCGGACCTCGGCCGCCTCGGAGTAGCGCTTGTGCGACGGGTCGAACACGCCCGCCAGCGGGATGTCCTTGCCCATCACGGCGGGCGGCATGGCCTTGGAGATGCGGTCGGCCACGGCGTAGCCCGGCTGCCCGTACAGCACGCGGGCGGAGTCCTTGATCGCCGCCTTCGCCTTGATCGTGCCGAACGTGATGACCTGGGCGACCTTGTCGACGCCCCACTTCTCGGTGACGTACCGGATCACGTCACCGCGCCGGCGCTCGTCGAAGTCGATGTCGATGTCGGGCGGGCTGACGCGGTCCGGGTTGAGGAACCGCTCGAAGATCAGGCCGTGGGCCAGCGGGTCGAGGTCGGTGATGCCCATCGCGTAGGCGATCAGCGCGCCCGCGGCCGAGCCGCGGCCGGGGCCGACGCGGATGCCGTTGGACTTCGCCCAGTTGATGAAGTCGGCCACCACCAGGAAGTAGGACGGGAAGCCCATCTGGAGGATGACGTCGATCTCGAACTCGACCTGCTGCCGGTGCACCTCGTCCACGCCGTCCGGGAACCGGCGGCGCATGCCCGCCCAGACCTCCTCGCGGAAGTACTCGGCCTCGGACTTGCCGTCCGGGGTCGGGTAGCGCGGCATCAGGTTCTGGAAGGCGAACATGCCGGTCGTGTCGACCTTCTCGGCCACCAGCAGGGTGTTGCGGCACCCCTCCTGCCAGGCGTCGGAGGAGTCGATCGCGCGCATCTCCTCCGGCGACTTCAGGTAGTAGCCCGTGCCGTCGAACTTGAACCGGCTCGGGTCCTGCAGCGTCTTGCCGGTCTGCACGCACAGCAGCGCCTCGTGCGCCTCGCGGTCCTCGGCGTAGGTGTAGTGCGAGTCGTTGGTCACCACGAACGGGATGGCGAGCTTCTTGGCGATCTCCAGCAGACCGCCCCGGACCCGGCTCTCGATCTCGATGCCGTGGTCCATCAGCTCGACGAAGAAGTTGTCGGCGCCGTAGATGTCGCGCCACTTCGCGGCGGCCTCCAGGGCCTCCCTCTCGTGGCCGAGGCGGAGCCGGGTCTGCACCTCGCCGGACGGGCAGCCGGTGGTCGCCATGAGGCCCGCCGAGTGCTCGGCGATCAGCTCGGCGTCCATCCGCGGCCACTTGCCCAGCTGGCCCTCGGTGGACGCCTTGCTGGCCAGCTTCATCAGGTTGTGCAGGCCCTCGTTGGTGCGGGCCCAGATCGTCTGGTGGGTGTACGCGCCGCTGGCGGAGACGTCGTCGGCCTTCTGGCCGGGGTCGCCCCACAGCACGCGCTTCTTGTTGAAGCGCGAGTCCGGCGCCATGTACGCCTCGATGCCGATGACCGGCTTGATGCCCGCGGCGGTCGCCTGCTTGTAGAAGTCGTACGCGCCGTACATGTTGCCGTGGTCGGTGATCGCGGCCGCGGGCATGCCCATCCGCTCGCACTCGGCGAACATGTCCTTCAGCTTGGCCGCGCCGTCGAGCATCGAGTACTCGGTGTGCACGTGGAGGTGCACAAACGAGTCGGACACCCAAACCCCCCTGAAGATCGCAGCGGGCCCGGGACTGGCGCTCGGGCAGAGACCCGCCGACCCTACAACGCACGAAGATCACCGACCACGACCGGGGCTTGCTCGTGTCGTGACGTCCCGGCGGGTCAATGGGGCGCGGGAGTTGCCGGGCGGGTAGCGTTCAAGGTGTGGTAGCGCCGGACCCCGTCGACGCCCGTCTCCTGGCCATGATCGCCGAGATGGGCCGTGCCGCCGTGCACGAGGTGGCCGCACGGCTGGGCATGGACCCGCGGGAGGCCGCCACCCGGCTGATCACGTTGTCCGGCAGCGGGTTGCCGCTGCTCGTGGGCGTGGAGTGCGACCCGAACGGCATCCGCAAGGCGCTGGCCAACAGCGTGGCGTGGGGCAACTACTCGGGGCCCGGCGGGCAGGCCGTCCGCGGCACGCCGAGCGGTCCGTACCCGCCCGTGCAGGGCACGCCGTCCGGCTCCTACCCCGGCCACCCGGTCCCGCAGGGTCCGCCGAGCACGCCGTTCCCGGCGCAGCCGCACTCCGGGCCGCAGCCCGTGCCGACGGGGCCGCCGTCCGGGCCGGTGCGCGTGCCGGAGCCGATGAGCACGTGGGGCGTGCCGGGCACGTCCGGGTGGGCGCGGGGCGACCAGGCGCCGGCCCCGCGGTCGCGCACGGGCAAGATCGGCAGCACGCTGGAGACCGAGGGCCTGGAGGGGGCGCGGTTCACGATCCAGCTGGTCGAGGTGGTCGACCCGGCGGACTTCCTGTTCACCGCGGCCGGGTACAAGCTGGCGGCCGGCGAACGGGCCGTGGTCGTGCACACGGAGCTGTCGAACATCGGCCAGGTGCCGTTCAACGCCCTGCCGGACATGTACCTCGTGCTGATGACCAACAAGGGCGAGACGGTGAGCAAGGCCCCGGTGTCGCTGTCGTCCCGGCCGCCGCACAAGATCGGCGTGCAACCGGGCGAGACCGCCGGCGGCCACACCGTCTACGTGCTGCCCGAGGACACCGTGATCTTCTCCGTCCGCTGGAGCGCCCGCCCCGAAACCGACCTGAACACCCTGGTCTGGACCATCGACGACTAACCGGCGTGTCCTACGTTCGGAACGCGCGTGTCCTACGTTCGCGTACCCCGAGTTGAACGTTCAGGACGACCGGCCTTGTTCTGAACGTTCAACTC
>NZ_JBHYXZ010000106.1:0-30375 GCF_042752395.1 Actinosynnema sp. NPDC059335
CCCGGGGGGGGCCGCCGCCGTGGGGCGGGTGGGCGCGGCTAGCGACCCGCCCCGGCGGGCCCCCCCCCCCCGGCCCCCGGCGACCACCCCGCCGACCTCACCCGCCTGCTGGGCGGGCTCGACGTGGGCGACGACGAAGTGACGGTGGTGCACCTGTGGGGCCTGGACGCCGGGGCGGCGGGCCCGGACGACCTGCTCGACGCAGAGCGGGACGCCTGCGCCGACGCCGTGCACGCCGTGCGGGCACTGGTCGGCGCGGCCGTTCCGGCCCGGCTGTGGCTGGTCACCCGCGGCGCGGTGGCCCTCGACGGCGAGGTGCCCGGGGTCTCCGGCTCGACGCTGTGGGGGCTGGGCCGCTCGGTGCGCCAGGAGCACTCCGGCATCTGGGGCGGCCTGCTCGACCTGGACCCGGCGGCGACCCCCGACACCGCCGCGGGCGCGTTGCTCGACGAGATCGGCCGCGGCCCCGGAGAGGACCAGGTGGCGTTGCGCGACGGACAGCGCCACCTCGCCCGGCTGGTCCGCGCCGAGGGCGTCGAGCCCGCCGGTGCCGCCGGGTTCGACTGGCGGCCGGACGGCACCTACCTGATCACCGGCGGCCTGGGCGGCCTCGGCCTGGCCGTGGCCCGCTCGGCGGTGGTCGCCGGCGCCCGCCGGCTCGTGCTGCTGGGCCGCACGCCGCTGCCACCGCGCGGGCGGTGGGCCGAGCTGTCCGACGACCCCCGCGTGGCGGCCGTCCGCGAGCTGGAGTCCCTGGGCGCGGCGGTGCACCTGGAATCGCTCGACATCGCCGACGCCGGCCGGGTCCGGGAGTTCCTGGACCGCCACGAACGCGAGGGCCGGCCGCCGATCCGCGGCGTCGTGCACGCCGCCGGCGTGGGCGACGTCGTGCCGCTGCCGGAGCTGACCGCCGAGGTGCTCGACTGGCACCTGCGCCCCAAGGCGCTGGGCGCGTGGGTGCTGCACCGCTGCCTCGGCGAGCGCGACCTGGACTTCTTCGTGCTGTTCTCGTCGACCAGCGCCGTCCTCGGCTCGCCCTTCTTCAGCGCCTACGCCGCGGCCAACGCCTTCCTCGACGCCTTGGCGCACCTGCGCCGGGCGCACGGCCGGCCGGCGGTCAGCGTCAACTGGGGCATCTGGCGCGACACCGGCCTGGCCGCCCGCGAGGCCGAGGCCACCCCCGGCCTCAGCCGCGGCATGGGCACGCTGACGCCCGCGCAGGCGCTGCGGGCCTTCCACCGGCTGCCCGCCCACGACGTCGCCCAGCTCGCCGTCATCCCGGTCGACTGGGAGGAGTGGGGGCGGCGCTACCAGCAGGTCTCCGGTTCGGTGTTGCTGGCCGAGCTGGTCGACGCGCCGGCGGGCGAACCCCGTCCCGTCGCCCGCCGCGCCCGCGTGCTGCCCACCCGCGACGAGCTGGCCGCGCTGCCGACGGCCGAGCGCGCGCCCCTGCTGACCGCGCGGCTGGCGCTCAGCCTCGCCGCCACGCTCGGTTCGCGCACGCCGCCGGATCCCGACCAGCCGCTGTTCGACCTCGGCGTGGACTCGCTGATGGCGGTGGAGCTGAAGAACGAGATCGAGGGCGCGCTGGGGGTGTCGCTGCCCATTTCGGCGTTCCTCGACGGCGCCACCGCCCGCGACCTGGTCGACCGGATCACCGGGCACCTGGCCGACTCCGGCGGCGACCGGCCCGACGACGGCCCCATCAGGCGGGTCGAACGGGTCGAGGACGCCGCCGCGCGGCTGCTGGCCGAGCTGGCCCGGATGCCGGACGACCCCGGCTCCACGAATCCCGACACGAACGACTCCGGCACGAACGGCCCTGTCAGGAACCGCCCCGGCACGAGCGGCCCCGGCTCAGGGATCCGCGGCCCGGATGGTCCCGGTTCGGCCAACGGCGGTCCGGACGGCCCCGGCTCCGGGACCCGCGGCGCGAACGTCCCCGGTTCGCGAAACGGTGGCTCGACGAGCCCCGGCCCGGACGTCCCCGGCACGAACGGCACCGGGCCGACCGCCGCGACCGCGGCCCCGACCGGCGAGAGGAGCTGACGTGACCGACCTGCGGATGGCGCTGGCCGCGTTGCCCGAGCACAAGCGGGCCCTGTTCGAGGAGCTGATGCGCGAACGCGGCATGGTCGAGAACACCTTCCCGCTGTCGGTGGCGCAGCGCGGGATCTGGTTCCTCGAACAGGTGCGGCCGGGCAACCCGGCCTACGTCATCCCGGCGGCGCTGCGCCTGCGCGGCACGCTGGACGTCGACGTGCTGCGGGCCGCCGTGGCCGGGATCGTGCGCCGCCACGAGGCCCTGCGCACGACCTTCGAGCTGCGTGGCGGCATGCCGGTGCAGGTCGTCCACCCGGCCGTGGACGTGCCGGTGACGGAGGTGGACCTGCGCGGGCAGGACGTCGAGGGCGAGGCGTTGGAGCAGCGGATCGCCGCCGAGCTGGCGGAGCCGTTCGACCTGACCACCGGCCCGCTGCTGCGCCTGCGGCTGCTGAGGCTGGGCGAGCGGGACCGGGTGCTGGCGGTGGCCACCCACCACCTGGTCTCCGACGGCCGGTCGGTCGGCGTGTTCGTCTCCGAGCTGTCGGCGCTCTACGCCGCGTTCACCGCCGGCCGGCCCTCGTCGCTGCCGCCGCCGGCCATCCAGTACGGCGACTTCGCCGTCTGGCAGAACGAGCGCGCCGCCGGCGACCTGGACTACTGGCGGCGGCACCTGGAGGGCGCGCCCGCGGCGCTGGAGCTGCCCACCGACCGCCCCCGGCCGGCGGTGCAGGGGTTCAACGGCGGTTCGGTGCCCTTCGAGCTGCCCGCCGCGCTGATGGCGGGGCTGGGCGCGGTGGCCAGGCAGCACCGCGCCACCCCGTACATGGCGCTGCTCGCGGTGCTCCAGGTCCTGCTGCACCGCTGGACCGGCCAGACCGACGTCGTGGTCGGCGTCCCGACCGCCAACCGCACCCGGCCCGAGGTGGAGTCGCTCATCGGGTTCTTCGTCAACACCCTGCCGGTGCGCACCGACCTGGCCGGGGACCCGACCTTCGACGCCGTGCTCGCCTCCGTGCGCGCGTCCTGCCTGGCCGCCTACGCCCGCCAGGACGTGCCGTTCGAGCGGATCGTCGAGGACCAGCGCCGTCCGCGCGACCTGAGCCGCTCACCGGTGTTCCAGGTGGGCCTGTCCTACCAGGGCGACCCCCTGCCCGCCCTGGAGATGGCCGGCGTGTCGATCAGCCGGGTGCCGCTGCGCGCCCGCGGCGCCCGCTTCGACCTGGAGCTGCAGTTCTTCTCCGACGACGAGGGCCGGCTCACCGGCTGGTTCGAGTACGACAGCGACCTGTTCGAGGAGACCTCGGTGGCCGGCCTGGCCCGGTGCTTCCGCCGGCTGGTCGAGCAGGTCGTGGACGACCCCGCGACGACCGTGGCGAGCCTGGAACTGCTCGACGGCGCCGAGCGCGAGCGGGTGCTGGCGGCCGGCGCCGGGCCCAGCCGGGAGTGGCCGGGTGTCGGTCTGGTGCACGAGCGCGTCGCCGAGCAGGCCCGCGCCACCCCGGACGCCGAGGCGGTGCGCTTCGAGGGCCGCTCGCTGACCTACGCCGAACTGGACCGGTGGGCCAACCGGCTGGCGCACCGCCTGGTCCGCGGCGGCGTCGGCCGGGACGTGCCGGTCGCGGTGAGCGTGCCGCGTTCCCTCGAACTGGTGGTCAGCCTGCTGGCCGTGCTCAAGGCGGGCGGCGCGTACCTGCCGCTGGACCCGGCCTACCCGCGGGCACGGCTGGCGCACATGCTGGACGACGCCGCCGCGCCGGTGCTGCTGACCCGCCGGGACGTGGTGGACGGGCTTCCCCCCACCGCGGCGGAGGCGCTGTGCGTGGAGGAGCTGGACCTGTCCGGCGAGCCCGACACCGATCCCGGCGTCGCCGTCGACGGCGAGGACCTGGCCTACGTCATCTACACCTCCGGTTCCACGGGCAGGCCCAAGGGCGTGATGAACGTCCACGCGGCCATCCGCAACCGGCTGCTGTGGATGCAGGACGCCTACCGGCTCGGCCCGGACGACCGGGTGCTCCAGAAGACGCCGTTCTCCTTCGACGTGTCGGTGTGGGAGTTCTTCTGGCCGCTGATGTCGGGCGCGACGCTGGTCGTCGCCCCACCCGACGCGCACCGCGACAGCGGTCGCCTCATCGAGCTGATCCGGTCCGAGCGCATCACGACGCTGCACTTCGTGCCGTCGATGCTCCAGGTGGTGCTGGGCGAACCCGGTCTGGAGGAGTGCACGTCGCTGCGGCGGGTGATCTGCAGCGGCGAGGCGCTGCCCCGCGCCACCCAGGAGCGGTTCTTCGCACGCAGCTCCGCCGAGCTGCACAACCTCTACGGGCCCACCGAGGCCGCCATCGACGTCACCCACTGGCGGTGCCGCCGCGACGGCGACCCGCGCCCGGTGCCGATCGGCTTCCCCATCGCCAACACGGGTGTGCACGTCCTGGACGACCGCCTGCGCCCGGTGCCCACCGGCGTGGCCGGTGAGCTGCACATCGCCGGCCGCAACCTCGCCCGCGGGTACCTGGGCCGGCCCGCGCTGACCGCCGAGCGGTTCGTGGAGCACCCCCTGGGCAGGCTCTACAAGACCGGCGACCGGGCGCGGCAGCGGTCCGACGGCGCGGTGGAGTACCTGGGGCGGCTGGACGACCAGGTGAAGCTGCGCGGGTTCCGCGTCGAGCTCGGCGAGGTGGGCTCCGCGCTGGCCGAGCACCCGGACGTGACCGAGGCGGTGGCGGTGGTCCGGGGCGACCGCCTGGTGGCGTACCTGGTCGCCGTGCGCGCCGTGCCCGCCGTCGAGCTGACCGCCCACCTGCGCGAAAGGGTGCCCGACTACGCGGTGCCCTCGGTGTTCGTGCCGCTGCCGGCGATCCCGCTGACCCCCAACGGCAAGCTCGACCACGCCGCGCTGCCCGAGCCGGACGGCGCCCGACCCGAGGTGGCCACGGCGTTCGTCGCGCCGGGGGAGGGCCTGCCGGCGACCATCGCGCGGCTGTGGTGCGACGTGCTCTCCGTCGACCGGGTCGGCGCGCACGACAACTTCTTCGACCTCGGCGGCCACTCGCTGGCGCTGGCCCGGGTGCGGGCGGCGCTGGTCGAGGCCCTGGGCCGGGACGTGTCGATGGTGGAGCTGTTCCAGTACCCGACGGTCGCGGCGCTGGCCGAGCACCTGGCGCGCGACGGGGACGCGCCCGCGTTGGCCGGGGCGGCCCGAGCCGAGGCCCGCAGGCAGGCCCGTGAGGGGCGCGGACGGGCGGCCGACCGCAGGGCGCGTTCGCGGAATGGGAGGTGACCGACATGGCCGACACGACCCGAACCACGGCGACCACCGCCACGACCGACACGAGCGGCGTGACCGGCGGCACCGGCACAGCTCACGGGACCGGCGCGACGCGTTCGGCCGGCACGGCTGACGTGACCGGCGGGGGGAATGCGCCCGGCGCGGCCGGCGGTACCGGCGCGACGAGCTCGGCCCCCGCACCCGACCCGACCGGCGTGACCGGCTCGGCCCGCGCAGCCGACTCGGCCGACGTGGCCGACCGGATCGCGATCACCGGCATGGCCGGGCGCTTCCCCGGCGCCGACGACGTCGAGCAGTTCTGGCGCAACCTCCAGGGCGGCCGGGAGACGATCTCGACCCTGACCGCCGACCGGCTGGCCGAGTCCGGTGTGGACCCGGCCGAGGCCGCGCGGCCGGGCTACGTCCCCGCCAAGGGCGTGCTGGAGGGCGCCGACCGGTTCG
Source organism: Actinosynnema sp. NPDC059335 (assembly GCF_042752395.1). Taxonomy (NCBI): domain Bacteria; kingdom Bacillati; phylum Actinomycetota; class Actinomycetes; order Pseudonocardiales; family Pseudonocardiaceae; genus Actinosynnema; species Actinosynnema sp. NPDC059335. Next base: position 5,777 of record NZ_JBHYXZ010000106.1, read on the forward strand.
ACGCGGCGTTCTTCGGCTACAGCCCGCGCGAAGCGGAGCTGATGGACCCCCAGCACCGGGTCTTCCTGGAGTGCGCCTGGACGGCGTTGGAGTCCGCCGGGTGCGACCCGGCCGCGAGCACCGGCCGCATCGGCGTCTTCGCGGGCACGAGCATGAACTCCTACCTGCTGTTCAACGTGATGGGCAACCGGCGGCTCTACGACTCGACCGGCCCCTACCGCACGCTGCTGGCGTCCGACAAGGACTTCCTGGCCACCCGGGTGGCCTACCAGCTGGACCTGCGGGGACCGGCGCTGACCGTGCAGACGGCGTGCTCGACCTCGCTCACCGCGGTGCACCTGGCCTGCCAGAGCCTGCTCAGCGGCGAGTGCGACACCGCCATCGCGGGCGGGGTGTCGGTGTCGGTGCCGCTGGCGGGCGGGTACCTGCACGAGCCGGGCGGCATCATGTCCGCCGACGGGCACTGCCGGCCGTTCTCCGCCGACTCGGACGGCACGGTGGCGGGCAACGGCGTCGGCGTGGTCGTGCTGCGCAGGCTGGCCGACGCCCTCGACGACGGCGACGCCGTCGTCGCCGTCATCCGGGGCTCCGCGATCAACAACGACGGCTCGCTGAAGGCGGGCTACACCGCGCCCGGCGTGGACGGGCAGGCCGAGGTGATCGCGGAGGCGCTGGCCGTGGCCGGCGTGGACGCCTCCACCATCGGCTACGTCGAGACGCACGGCACCGGGACCGCGTTGGGTGACCCGATCGAGATCGCCGCGCTCAGCCGCGCCTACCGCGAGCACACCGCCGACACCGGCTACTGCGCCCTGGGCGCGGTCAAGGCCAACGTCGGCCACCTCGACGCCGCCGCGGGCGTCACCGCCCTGATCAAGGCGGCACTCGTGCTCGACCGCGGGTCCATTCCCCCGCTGGTCGGCTACGCGGGCCCCAACGAGGCGTTGGACCTGGCCCGGAGCCCGTTCTTCGTCAACACCGAGCCCTTGCCGTGGCCCCGCGGCCGGACCCCGCGCCGGGCCGGGGTCAGCTCGTTCGGCATCGGCGGCACCAACGCCCACGTCGTGCTGGAGGAAGCGCCGCTCCCCGCCGGGCCCGCCCCCGAGGCCGCCGCCGGGTACCACGCGCTGGTGGTGTCCGGCCGGACCCCGCGGGCGGTGGCCGACAACGCCCACCGGCTGGCCGACCACCTCCAGGCCCAGCCGGGCACCCCGCTGGCCGCCGCCGCGCACACCCTGGCCACCCGCCGGCGCGCGTTCGGGCACCGACAGGCCGTGGTGTCCCGCGACACCGCGCAGGCCGTGGCCGCGTTGCGCCGGATCACCCCGGCCGACTCCTGGACCGCCGCCGAGAACCCCGGGGTGGCGTTCCTGTTCCCCGGCCAGGGCGCGCAGCACGTCGGCATGGGCCGCGACCTGCACGCCCACGAGCCGGTGTTCGCCGCCGAGCTGGACCGCTGCGCCGAGCTGTTCGCCCCGCACCTGGGCGAGGACCTGCGCGCGCTGGTCCTGGCGCCGCCGGAGCGGGCCGACGAGGCCGCCGCGCGGCTCGCCCTGACCGACGTCACCCAGCCCGCGCTGTTCGCCGTCGAGTACGCCCTGGCGCGGCTGTGGCACTCGCGCGGGGTCCGGCCCACCGCGATGGCGGGGCACAGCGTCGGCGAGTACGTCGCCGCCTGCCTGGCCGGGGTGTTCTCGCTGCCGGACGCGGTGCGCCTGGTGGCCGCGCGCGGCCGGCTGGCGCGGTCGATGCCGCCCGGGGCCATGCTGGGCGTCTTCCTGCCCGAGGCGGACGTGCTCGACGTCCTCGCCGGTCAGGACGGGCTGTGCGTGGCGGCGGTGAACTCCTCCGGGCTGACCACCGTCTCCGGCGACTCCGCCGCCATCGCCGAACTGCGGCGGCGGCTCACCGTGGCCGGTGTGCCGTGCCGGGAGTTGCGCACCTCGCACGCGTTCCACTCGCCGAGCATGGACGCCGCGGTCGAGCCCTTCACCGCCGAGGTGCGCCGGGTCACCCTGTCGGCGCCGACCGTGCCGTTCCTGTCCAACGTGACCGGCACGTGGATCACCGCCGAGCAGGCCACCGATCCCGCCTACTGGGGGCGGCACCTGCGCGCGGCGGTGCGCTTCGGCGACGCGCTCGACGTGGTGCTGGCAGATCCGGGCGCCGTGCTGCTGGAGGTCGGTCCCGGTCACACCCTGGTCAACTTCGCCCGCGACCACGTCGCCTGGCGAGAGACCCACACGGCGGTCTCGTCGCTGCGCCACCCCGACGAAAACCTCGACGACCGCGAGCACCTGCTCGCCGCGCAGGCCCGGCTGTGGGGCGCGGGTGTGCCGGTGGACTGGACCGCCGGCGCCGCCGGGTCCGGGCGCCGCACCGTCGCGCTGCCCGGCTACGCCTTCCAGCGGCAGCGCTACTGGGTCGAGCCGGACGGCGACCGCCCGGTCGCCGCGCCCGCGCCGGGGCGCGACTGGTTCTACGCGTCGGGGTGGCGGCGGCTGCCGTTCCCCACCGGTGACGCGGAACCGGTCGTCGACGCCGCCTGGGCCGTGCTGGGCGCGGACCTGCCCGTGGGCGCGGCGGTGGCCGACCTGCTGGCGCACCGCGGTGCGCCGGTGGTCCGGGTCGTGGCGGGAAGGGCGCTGGAGCGCGGTGCGGGGGCTTGGACCGTCGACCCGGCCAACCTCGACCACGCCGCCGCACTGGTGACCGCGCTGGCCGAGGCGGGCCGGCCGGTCCGCCTCGTGCACGCCTGGAGCACCGGCGAGGACGAGCCCGGCCTGTCGGGCGCCGCCCGGCTGGACCGCGCCCGCGCGGTGGGCTTCGACAGCCTCCTGACCCTGGCCCAGGGCATCGCGCGGGCCGCCGTCCCGGTGCGGCTCGACGTGCTGTCGCGCGGCCTGCACGCGGTGACCGGCGACGAGGCGCTGCGGCCGGAGCACGCGACGCTGCTGGGCGCCACCACGGTGATCCCGCAGGAGGTCCCGGGGGTGTCCGTGCGGACCCTCGACGTCACCGGCGTGCCGCCGGCCGACGCGCTGACCGCGGTGCTGACCCGTCCCACCGCCGAGGGCGACCTGGCGCTGCGGGGCCGGCACTGGTGGGTGCGCGACTTCGACGCCGTGCCGCTGACGCGTGGCGGCTCGCGGCTGCGCGACGGCGGCGTCTACCTGATCACCGGCGGGCTCGGCGGCGTCGGGGTCGCGCTGGCCGAGCACATCGCGGGCGCGGTCCGGGAACCGGTGCTGGTGCTGCTCAGCCGCACCGGCGTGGACGGCGACGCGACCGGCGGCCGCGCCCGTGCCGTCGCGCGGTTGCGGGACCTGGGCGCGCGGGTGGAGGCGCCGACCGCCGACGTCACCGACGAGGTCGCGGTCACCGCGCTGGTCGCCGACCTGCGCGCGCGGCTGGGCGGCCTGCACGGCGTCGTCCACGCCGCCGGCGTGCCCTCGCGCGGCGTGATCGCGGGCAAGACCCGGGCCGACGCCGACGCGGTGCTGGCGGCCAAGACCCGCGGCGCGCTCGCGCTGGACCGGGCCTGCGGCGACGGGCTGGACTTCCTGCTGCTGTGCTCGTCGCTGACCTCCCTGCTCGGCGGTCCCGGCCAGAGCGACTACTGCGCGGCCAACGCCTATCTGGACGCCTTCGCCCAGGCCAAGCGCGCCGAGGGCGCGCCGGTGTGGTCGATCGCCTGGGACACCTGGCGGGGCGTGGGCATGGCCGCCGGGTTGACCGCGGCGCTGGGCGGCGAGGACCTCGGCGAACCGGTCGGCCACCCGCTGCTGCAGCACCTGGTCGCCGAGTCGGGGACCTCCCGCACCTACCGCACCGAGGTGACCTCCGACCACTGGGTGGTCGACGACCACCGGATCATGGGCGCGGGCCTCGTGCCCGGCACCACGTACCTGGAACTCGTCCGCGCCGCCGTGGCGCACCGGGCCGCGGGCCGGGCGGTCGAGTTGGGCGGGGTCGTGTTCGCCGCGCCCGTCATCGTCCCCGACGGGCGCAGCCGCGTGCTCTACACGACCGTCGAGGAGCGCGACGGCGGCGGGCGGTTCACCGTGCGCAGCCGCGACGGCGACACGTGGCAGGAGCACGCCGCCGGGTCGGTGTCCTTCGGCGCCCCCGAGCCGCCGCCGGCCCGCGACCTGGCGGAGCTGCTGCGCCGGGTCGGCCCGGCCGAGGTGGTCGACCACCCGGAGGAGATCAAGCGCCGCTTCAAGCTCGACCTGGTCGAGCGGGGCGGTCCGCTGGAGTTCGCGTTCGGCCCGCGCTGGCAGTGCCTGCGCGAGATCCGCGTCGGGGACCGGGGGCTGCTGGTCACGTTGCGGTTGGACGAGCGGTTCGCCGGCGACACCGCCGAGTACGGCCTGCACCCGGCGCTGCTCGACGTGGCCGGCGCCTCCGCGCGCATCCACGCCCGTGACGTGTTCTACCTGCCGTTCACCTACCGGAAGCTGCGGGTGGACGCCGCCCTGACCGACACCGTCCACTGCTTCGTGCGGCTGCACGACTCCGGCGACTCCGGCGAGACGCTGACCTGCGACACCGAGATCTACGCCCCGGACGGGCGGGCGCTGGCCCGCATCGAGGGCTTCACCATCAAGCGGGTCAACGACCTCGGCGCGCTGCGGGCGAAGGTGGCCGAGGCCGTCGCGGCCGAACCCGCCCCGACCGGAGGCGTGCTGCGCGCGCTGGGCGAGGGGATGGCGGCGCGGGACGCGGTCGCCGCCTTCGCCCGCATCTGCGAGGCGGCGGAGCTGCCCGACCGGCTCGTGGTCGCGCACGCCGAGCCGGGCGAGCTGCTGGCGCTGGCCCGGACCGTCACCCCCGAGCTGCTGGCCCGGGAGGCGGGGGCGGTCGCGCCGCCGGTCGGCACGCACCCGCGACCGGACCTGGACACCCCCTACGCCCCGCCGGGCACGCCCGCCGAGCAGGCCGTGGCGGAGGTGTGGCAGGAGGTGCTGGGCCTGGACCGGGTGGGCGTGCACGACGACTTCTTCGCCCTGGGCGGGCACTCCCTGGCCGCGGTCCAGATCGGCGCGAAGCTCCAGGGCCGGTTCGGCGCCGCGCCGGACCTGCGCCGGTTCTTCGACCACCCCACCGTGGCCGCGACCGCCGCCCTGCTGGACGCCGGCGACCGGCACGACCACGAGGTCATCGAGGTGCTGAGCCGGGACGAGCGCGCCGGCGTGGACGAGCTGTCCGACGCCGAGGTCGAGGCGATGCTGCTCGACCTGCTGGCGCGGGAGAACCGGGAGCAGGAGGACCTGGCATGAGTGCGTTGCGACGGCCCTCGGACCGGGACATGACGACCCCCGTCCACCAGGGGTGCGGAAGGAGCGTGGCCCCATGAGCACCACCGACCTGAGCGGCCTGTCGCCCGCGCAGAAGCGGGCCCTGCTGGCCGAGCGGTTGACGCGGCGGCGGTCCGTGCGGCGGTTCCCGGTGTCGTTCGCGCAGCAGCGGATGTGGTTCCTGGACCGGCTCAGCCCCGGCGACGCCGCCTACAACGTGCCCGGCGCGCTGCGCGTGCACGGCGCGCTCGACCTGGAGGTGTGGCGGCGCTGCTGCGCCGAGGTGGTCCGGCGGCACGAGGTGCTGCGCACCACCTTCGAGGAGGTCGACGGCGCGCCCGTGCAGGTCGTCGCCGAGCGCGGGGAGATCGACATCACCCTGGTCGACTGCCCCCACCTGCACGGCCCGGACGGCGCGGCGGGCGTGGAGGAGCTGGCCCGCGCGGAGTTCGCCCGTCCGTTCGACCTCGGCAAGGGCCCGCTGCTGCGGATGCGGTTCCTGCGGCTGGCCCCGGACGAGCACGTGCTGCTGATGACCATGCACCACATCGTCGGCGACCTGTGGTCGACCTCGGTGGCGTTCGGCGAGCTGATCGCCCTCTACGGCGCGCTGAGCACCGGCGCCGAGCCGGCCCTGCCCGACCTGCCGGTGCAGTACGCCGACTTCAGCGCCTGGCAGCGCAAGCGGCTCGACGGTGACGGCCTCGCGGCCGACCTGGACTACTGGACCGCCACCCTGGCGGGCGCGCCGGCGGCGCTGGAGCTGCCCACCGACCGGCCGAGGCCGCCCGTGCGGTCCACGCGCGGCGATTCCCGACCGTTCGCGGCGCCGGCGCCGGTCATGGCGCGGCTGCGGGAGCTGGCCCGGCACGAGGGCGCGACGCCGTTCATGGCCGTGCTCGCGGCGTTCCTGGTGCTGCTGCACCGCTACAGCCGCGAGGAGGACATCGTCGTCGGCACGCCCGTGGCCGGCCGCGGCCGACGGGAGGTCGAAGGGCTGATCGGCCTGTTCACCAACACCCTGGCGCTGCGCGCCGACCTGTCCGGCGAACCGTCGTTCCGCGAACTGGTCGGCCGGGTCCGGCGGACCTGCCTGGGCGCCTACGCCCACCAGGAGGTGCCGTTCGAGCGGCTGGTCGAGGAGCTGCGCCCGGCCCGGGACAGGTCCCGCACGCCGATCTTCCAGGTGTCGTTCCTGTTCCAGAACATCGCCCTGCCCGACTTCTCCGACGTGGGGCTGCGGGTGGAGCCGGTGCCGGTGCGCAGCGCCACCGCCCGGTTCGACCTGGAACTGCAGGTGTTCGACCGGCCCGACGGCCTCGACGGCTGGTTCGAGTACAACAGCGACCTGTTCGACGCGGCGACCGTGGAGCGCATGTCGGCGCACCTGGCCGTGCTGCTGGAGCAGCTGCTCGCCGATCCCGACCTGCCCGTGGGCCGGGTCCGGATGCTCGACGCGGCGGAGGAGGACCGGCTGCGCCGCCTCGGGGAGGTGCCGCGGACCGAGTGGCCGGAGCCCCTGGCGGTCCACCGGCGCTTCGCCCTGCGGGCCGCGCGCACCCCCGGTGCGCCGGCCCTGCGGGCGGGCGGGACCGAGCTGACCTACGGCGAGCTGGACCGGCTGGCCAACGGGCTGGCGCACCGGCTGCGCGGCCTCGGCGTGGGCCGGGGGGCGCTGGTCGGCATCTGCGTCGAGCGCTCCGCGGACGTGACCGTGGCGATGCTGGCAGTGCTCAAGACCGGTGCGGCTTTCCTGCCCCTGGACCCCGGCTTCCCGGCCGAGCGCATCGCCTTCACCCTGGCCGACTCCGGGCTGGGCGTGCTGCTGACGCAGCGGCCGGTGCTGCGGCGGTTGGGCGAGGTGCCGGTCCCGGCGGTGTGCCTGGACGAGGAGCGCCCCGAACCGGGCGACGACGCCGTGGACGAGCCGGTCAAGCCCTCCGACACCGCCTACGTCATCTACACCTCCGGCTCCACCGGCCGTCCCAAGGGCGTATGCGTGCCGCACGGCGCGCTGGGCAACTTCCTGCGGTCGATGGCCGTGCGGCCCGGCATCACCTCGTCGGACACGCTGCTCGCCGTCACCACGCCGGCGTTCGACATCTCGTTGCTGGAGCTGCTGCTCCCCTTGGTGGAGGGCGCGCGGGTGGTGCTGGCCGACCGCGAGACGGCCGCCGACGGCGCGTTGCTGTCGGCGGCCCTGGACGCCTCCGGCGCCACGGTGGCGCAGGCCACCCCGTCGACCTGGCGGATGCTGCTGGACGCCGGGTGGCGCCCCCGGCCCGGGTTCCGGGCGCTGGCCGGCGGCGAGGCGCTGCCGCGCGAGCTGGCCGGGCGGCTGCTGGCCACCGGTGTGGCGCTGTGGAACATGTACGGCCCGACCGAGACGACGATCTGGTCGTCGGTCGGCGAGGTCGGCGACGGGCCCGTGACGCTGGGCGAACCGGTGGCCAACACGTCCCTGCACGTGCTGGACGAGGCCGGCGCGCTGGTGCCCGAGGGCGTGCCCGGCGAGCTGTGCATCGGCGGCGACGGGCTGGCCCTGGGCTACCTCGACCGGCCCGAGCTGACCGCGCAGCGGTTCCTCGAGCACCCTTACGGCCGGCTGTACCGCACCGGTGACCTGGTGCGCCGCGGCGCGCGGGGCATCGAGTTCCTGGGCAGGCTCGACCACCAGGTCAAGCTGCGCGGCCACCGCGTCGAGCTCGGCGAGGTCGAGACCGCGCTGGCCGGGCAGCCGGCGGTGCGCGAGGCCGTGGTCGCCGTGCGCGAGGACCGTCCCGGCGACCAGCGCCTGATCGCCTACGTGGTGCCCGACCGGACGACGCCTGCCGCGCCGGGGGAACCGGACACGGCCGCCGTCGAGCGGCTGGAGCAGTGGCGCGGCATCTGGGACACCGCCTACCGGGACGCGCCCGCCGGGCGGTTCGAGGCCGCCCTGGACGTCCGCGGCTGGAACAGCAGCTACACCGGCGAGCCCATCCCGGCCGAGGAGATGCGCGACTGGGCCGACCGCACCGCCGAGCTGGTGCTGGCCCGCGACCCCCGGTCGGTGCTGGACATCGGCTGCGGCACCGGCATGCTGCTGCACCGCGTGGCCCCGCGCTGCGAGCGCTACTGGGGCACCGACATCTCCGGTGTCGCGCTGGGCAAGCTGCGCCGCGACGTCGCCGCCGGCCTGGTGGCGCCGGCCGGCGTGGAGTTGTTCGAGCACGCGGCGCACGACCTCGACCGGCTGCCGGAGCGCCTGTTCGACGCCGTGGTGCTCAACTCGGTGGTGCAGTACTTCGCCGACGAGGACTACCTGCGGCACGTGCTGGAGCGGGCGCTGGCCCGCGTCGCGCCCGGCGGCGCCCTGGTCGTGGGCGACGTGCGCAGCCTGCCGCTGCTGGAGGCGTTCCACGCCTCGGTCGCCGTCGCCCGCGCCGAGCCGGGCACCCCGGCCGAGCACGTGCGCGCCAGGGTGCGCCGGGCCGTGGCCGACGACTGGGAACTGGTTGTCGACCCGGCCCTGTTCACCGCGCTGGCCGCCCGGATACCGGGGGTGACCGGGGTCGAGATCAGCCCCAAGACCGGCTCGCCGGACAACGAGATGAACCGGTTCCGCTACGACGTCGTGATCACCGTCGGTGGCACGCCCGCACCGCGGGCGGAGCGGACCCGTTCGCTGGACTGGGCGGCCGACCGGCTGTCGCCGCGCGCGGTGCGCGCGGTGCTGGCCGGGGGCGGGGACGACGTGCTGGCCGTGCGGAACGTGCCCAACGCGCGGGTGCTGCCCTTCGCCGAGCTGGTCCGCCGGCTGGCCGACGCGGACGCGGGGGAGGTCGTCGCCGACCTGCCCGCGGACCTCCCGGCGGTCGACCCGGACGACCTGCGCGCCCTGGCCGAGCGCACCGGGTACCGGGTGACCCTCGACTGGTCGGCGCACGGCCCGGACGGCGCGGTGGACGCGGTGTTCCGCCGGGTGGTCGACGGCGTGCCCGTCGCGATGCCGCCCCGCCCGGCGCCCCCGGACGTGCCGTGGGAGGCGTTGGTCAACGGCGCGGCCCGGCGGCGCGCGGCCCGGCTGGTCCCGGCCCTGCGGGCGGCGCTGGCGGAGCGGCTGCCGGAGTACATGCTGCCCTCGGCCTACGTCTTGCTGGACGCGTTGCCGCTGACACCCAACGGCAAGATCGACCGCAAGGCGCTGCCGTCGCCGGAGCACCAGCACCGCGTGGCCGACGCGCCCTACGTGGCGCCGCGCACGCCGGTGGAGGAGGTGGTGGCGGGGATCTGGGCGGAGGTACTGGACCTGGACCGGGTCGGGGTGCTCGACGACTTCTTCGCCCTGGGCGGCCATTCGCTGCTGAGCACCCGCGTCGTGGCCCGGCTGCGCGACGCGTTCGGCGCCGACGTCCCGTTGCACCGGGTCTTCGCCGAGCCGACCGTGGCAGGGCTGGCCCGCGTCCTGCTCGAAGGCCCGGACCGGGCGGCCGTGGTGAAGACCGCCGAGCTGCTGGTGCGCCTGAGCGGCCTGTCCGACGACGAGGTCGCGCGGGCCCTGGACGGCGACCCGGTCCGCTGAACCCGCCCGCGCCCACGACGAACAACCGCGAGGACCGCACCGTGACCAGCACCAGTCGCTTCACCCTCTCGGCCCGGCGCCGGCAGCTCCTGGAGAGCCTGCTGCGCGCCGAGGGCATCGACCGCTCGGCCACGCCCGCGGTGCCGAAGCGGCCCGACCCCGCCGCCCCGGTGCCGCTGGCGTTCCCGCAGAGCCGGTTCTGGTTCCTGGACCGCTACTCGGCCAACGCCGCTTCGTACGTGATCTCCGCGGCGTTGCGCGTGCGCGGCGGGTTGCGCTCCGACGTCTTCACCGCGGCGTGCGCGGAGGTGGTCGCGCGGCACGAGTCGCTGCGCACGGTGTTCACCGAGGTCGACGGTGTGCCCGTGCAGCGGGTGCGGGCCGAGCTGCCGCCCGAGGTGGACGTGGTGGACCTGCGCGGGACCGACCCGGCGGACGTGCCCGCCGAAGTGGAGCGGCGCGAGGCCGAGCTGGTCGCCCGGCCGTTCGACCTGTCGAGCGGGCCGCTGCTGCGCGTGCGGCTGCTGGAGTTCGCGGACGACGACACCGCGGTCCTGGTCAACATCCACCACATCGTCTGCGACCGGTGGTCCATGGGCGTGCTCATGCACGACCTCGTCCGGACGTACGCGGCGCTGGCGTCCGGCGCGCGACCGGACCTGCCGCCGCTGCCGGTGCAGTACGCCGACTTCGCCCGCTGGCAGGTCGACGGGGGCACCGCGGCGTGGGAGTCCGATGTGGAGCACTGGACCCGGCAGCTCGCCGGCGCGCCGGCGGAGATCGGCCTGCCCACCCCGTTCCCCCGGCCGCGGGAGAAGACCTACCGCGGCTCCTCGGTGCCCTTCACGCTGCCGCGGGCGGTGGTCGCCCGGCTGCGCGAGCTGTCCCGAGCCGAGGGCGCGACCTTGTTCATGGCGTTGACGGCGGCGTTCAAGATGCTGCTGGCCAGGCTGTCCGGCGAGCACGACGTCGTGGTGGGCACCCCGGTGGCCAACCGCACCCTGACCGAGCTGGAACCGCTGGTCGGCTGCTTCCTCAACACCCTCGCCCTGCGCACGGACCTGGCAGGCGACCCGGACTACGCCGAGGTGCTGCGCCGGGTCGCGGCGGTCTGCCTGGCCGCGTACGACCACCAGGCGATCCCGTTCGAGCAGCTGGTGCAGCGGCTGCGACCGCACCGCTCACCGGCGCACACCCCGGTGTTCCAGGTGCTGGTCTCCTACCAGAACGTGCCGCTGCCGCCGTGGGACGACGGCCCGGTGCGCGTGCGGCCGATGCCCCTGCCCGCTCGCAAGGCGGAGTTCGACCTGCTGCTGGAGCTGTTCGAGGACGGCGACGCCGTGACCGGCAAGCTGGAGTACAGCACCGACCTCTACGACGAGCCGGCCGCCCGCGAGCTGGTGGAGCGGTTCACCGGGCTGCTCGCCGACGTGGCCGCCGATCCCGGCCTGCGCCTGAGCGCCGTCAGGATCGCCGACCCGGGACGACGGCAGGCGGGCGAGGTGCGGGACTGGCCGGACCGGGGCTGGGTGCACGAGTGCGTGGGCGACCGGGCGCTCGACGCGCCGGACGCGGTCGCGGTGCGGGCGGGGGAGTGGTCGCTGGACCGCGCCGGGCTCGACCGCGCCGCCAACCGCCTCGCGCACTGGCTGCGCCGCCTGGGCGTCGGCGCGGGGGCGCTGGTCGGCGTGCGCCTGCCGCGTGCGCCGGAGACCGCGGTCGCGGTGCTGGCGGTCCTGCGGACCGGCGCGGCCGTGGCGCCGCTGGACCCGGCTCTGCCCGCCGACCGGGTGGCCCGCTTCTGCGACCGGGCGGGGGTGTCGGTGTTGCTGACCCGCGGCGGTGTGCCGGCCGAGGTGCTCGACGGCGCGCCCAACGTCGAGCCGGTGGACCTGGACGAGCTCGACGGCGGGCTGTCCGCCGAGTCCGACGCCGACCCGGGCGTGCCGGTGCACGGCGACGACCTGGCGCTCGTGGCGTTCCCGTCGGGCGCGATGATCCCCCACCGCGCGCTGCGCAACGCCGTGCTGGTCCTGCAGGACCTGTGCCCGCTGGACGGGACCGACCGCGTGGTGCGGCACGGCGCGCTGACCGCCGAGTCCGCGGTGCGCGAGTTGCTGTGGCCGCTGGTGGCGGGCGCGGCGGTCGTCGTCGCCGACGCGTCACCCGCGCGGACGATCCGCGACGAGCGCGTCACGGTCGCGTGCTTCACCCCGGCCCGGCTCCGCGAGTTCCTGCACGACCCCGCATCGGGCGAGGGCGTCGCGCTGCGGCACGTGCTGTGCGGCGGTGAGGCGTTGCCGCGCTCGCTGCGCGAGCTGGCCGCCGCCCGCCTCGACGCCCGGCTGCACCACCTCTTCGGCACCCCGGAGACGACCGGCGCGGTGACCGCGTGGACGTGCGGCCCCCGGGACGGTGACGGCGCCGCGCCCATCGGCGCACCGGTCGCCAACACCGAGGTCCTGCTGCTGGACGCGTTCGACCAACCGGTGCCCGCAGGGGCGCCCGGCGAGCTGGTCGTCGCCGGCGCGGGACTGGCCGCGGGCCGGGTCGGGGACGAGGGCGGCGGCCGGTTCGGCGGGCACCCGTTCGACCCGGACCGGCTGGTGTTCCGCACCGGGGACCTGGCGCGCGTGCGCCCTGACGGCGCCCTGGAGTGGCTGGGCCGGGTCGACGAGCCGATGCGCCGGCACGGCTTCCGGGTGGATCGGAGCCGGGTCGAGGCCGTGCTCGACGCGCACCCCGCGGTCCGCGCGGCGGTCCTGGTCGACCGCGCCGGTGAACCGGTCGCCTGCGTCACGGTCGACGGTTCGACCACGGGCGCGGACGTGCTGCGGTGGGCGGGCGAGCGGCTGCCCGACCCCCTGGTCCCGGCGGCGGTCGAGGTGGTGGGGGAGTTGCCGCTGACCTCCGCCGGCACGGTGGACCGCGCGGCCCTGTCCGCTCCGACCGCCGCCGGCGCGGTGGAGCGGTTCGTCGGCCCCCGCGACGAGCTGGAGCACTCCGTGGCGCGGGCGTGGCGCGAGCTGCTGGGCGTCGCGCGCGTCGGCGTGCACGACGACTTCTTCGACCTCGGCGGGCACTCGCTGCTGGTGACCAAGCTGGCCGCGTGGGTGCGCTCTGAGCACGGCGTGCACGTGCCGCTGCGCGAGCTGTTCGACGGCACCACGGTGGCGGCGATGGCCGAGCGCATCCGCCGCGGTGACGCCTCGGCCGGGCCCGCCCCGATCCCGGCCGCCGACCGCTCCGCCGCGCTGCCGCTGTCGTTCGCCCAGCGGGACCTGTGCGAGCACGGACCGCTGCCGCCCGAGGACCCGTTCCACAACGTGGTTACCGCCATCGCGCTGACCGGCGTCCTCGACGTCGACGCCCTGCGCGCCGCGCTCGACGACATCGTGCGCCGGCACGAGCCGCTGCGGTCCCGGGTGGTGCGCCGCGACGGCGCGTGGACGCAGCAGGTCCTGTCGGGCGGCACGTGGCCGCTGTCCATTGTGGACTTCGGTGCGCTGGGGCCGGCCGCGCGTCGAGCCGCCCTGCGCGGCGCGGTCCTGGCCGAGGAGCACCGCGGCTTCTCCCTCGCCCAGGAGCCGCCGGTCCGGGCCGTGCTGATCCGGCTGGCCGAGCGCGAGCACGTGCTGGTGCAGGTGATGCACCACCTGGTCACCGACAACTGGTCCTACGGCGTGCTGCTGCACGAGATGTCGCGGTGCTACGCCGCGCGCGTCCTGGGCCGCGAGGCCGACCTGCCGGCGTTGCCGGTCGCGTTCGCCGACGTCGCCGCCTGGCAGCAGCGGCGGCTCGCCGCGGGAGCCCTGGACGCCGACCTGGCGCACTGGCGGGTACGGCTGGCCGACCTGCCGCCGCCGCCGCGCTTCACCGCGCCGGCCCACCAGGACCCCGCCCCGCCGACCGGCGCGGTCACCGACTTCACCGTGGAGCCGGGCGAGGCGGCGGCGCTGCGGGCGTTGGGGCGGGCGGAGAGCGCGACGTTGTTCGCCGTGCTCATGAGCGCCTTCCAGGTGCTGCTGTCGGCCTACTCCGGCCACGACGACGTCGTGGTCGACTTCCCGGTCGCGGGCCGGGAGCGGCCGGAGACGGCGAACCTGATCGGTTTCCTGGTCAACCACCTCGCGATCCGCGTCGACCTGTCCGACGACCCGTCGTTCCGCGAACTGGTCCGCCGCGTCCGCGCCGACCTGGCGGACGCGCAGGCCCACCAGGGCGCCCCGCTGCGCGCGGTGACCGACCGCGACCTCACCCGGATCACGTTCAACCTGCTCAACGCCGCGCTGCCGGAACTCGCGCTGCCCGGTCTGACGGTCGCGCCGGCGGCCGCGGGGCTCGGTGACGACTACGTGTTCACCGAGGTGGTCGCCGACTTCGGCCGGGTGGCCGTGGACCTCGGCCTGATCGTGCGCGAGGACGACACGGGCGCGCTGCGCGGGGTGTGGCTGCACGCCCCCGGAGCGGTCGAGCCCCGGGCGCTCGCCGCCATGGCCGCGGTGTGGCCGGTGCTGCTGCGCGCGGTGGTCACCGACCCCGACCGGCGCGTCGGGGTGCTGCGTGCCCTGCTGCTGGGCACCGAACTGGGAAGGCGGGGATGAGCCCGTGGGTCTGTTCCGGCACCTGATGCGCTCGTCGCCGCGCGTCTTCCTGGCCGCGATCGCGGCCGGCCTGGTCAGCGGCGCGGCGGGCGCGGCGTTCATCGTGGTGGTGAACCTGGCCCTGGCCCGGGGCGCGGACCGGGCGGTCGTGTGGGGCTACGTCGCGCTGTGCGCGGTCACCGTCCTGGCCCGGTTCGCCGCGCAGCGCATGCTGTTCCGGCTGTCCCAGGACGTGATCTACCGGCTGCGCCGCCGACTGGTGGACGGCGTGCTCGACGCACCCCTGCGCACCACCGAGAAGCTGGGTCCGGCGCGGCTGTACTCGGCGCTGTCGGACGACGTGATCGTCGTCGCCGACGTCGTGCCGGGCCTGCCCGCGGTCTGCTCCGGCGTGGCGTTCGTCGTGGTCGGCCTGGTCTACCTGGTCGTGGTGTCCCCGGTGGTGGCGGTGGCCGCGCTGCTGGCCACGGTGGTCGGCGCCGCGGTCTACCGGTTGTTCTCGATCGGGGGGATGCGCCGGCTCAACGCCGCGCGGGAGGAGCAGGACCGGCTGTTCGAGCACTTCCGCGCGGTCACCGGGGGCGCCAAGGAGCTCAAGCTCGACCGTGCCCGGCGCGACGCCCTGGCGGGGGAGGCGCTGGACCGCACCGCGCTGTCCTACCGCGACCACAGCATCCGCGGCCTGACGGTGTTCGAGGGCGCCGCCGGCAGCGGCCAGGCGCTGTTCTTCGCCCTCGTCGGCGTCCTGGTCTTCGTGCTCCCGCTGCACTTCGCGCTGCCCCCGCGGGCCCTCGCCGACACCGTGATGGTGCTGCTGTTCCTGGTGGCCAGCCTGCAGGGCGTGCTGATCTGGGTGCCCCAGCTCGGCCGCGCCTCGGTGGCGCTGGGCAAGCTCGACGAGCTGCTGGCCGAGCTGCCCGCCGCGGCGCCTCCGGCGGTGGCCGGGGCGGTGGCGCCCACGTGGCGGCGGATCGAGCTGCGCGGCGTCCGCCACGTCTACCCCGGCCCGCAGGGCGAGCAGTTCACGCTGGGACCGGTCGACCTGGAGATCCGCCGGGGCGAGGTGTCGTTCGTGGTGGGCGGCAACGGCAGCGGCAAGACGACGCTGGCCAAGCTGATCACCGGCTTGTACGAGCCGGAGTCGGGCCGGGTGTCGGTCGACGGGGTGCCCGTCGACGCCGGCGGCATCGAGGGCTACCGCCAGTCGTTCGCCGCGGTGTTCACCGACTTCTTCCTCTTCGACAGCCTCGTCGGCCTGCCCGCCGCGGACCGCGAGGATCGGGCGCGCGAGTACCTGCGCCGCCTCCGGCTCGACCACAAGGTCCGCGTCGAGGGCGACCGGTTCTCCACCACCGCGCTGTCGCAGGGCCAGCGCAAGCGGCTCGCGCTGCTCGCCGCCTACCTGTCCGACCGGCCCTGCTACGTCTTCGACGAGTGGGCGGCCGACCAGGACCCCGTCTTCAAGGACGTCTTCTACCGGGAGCTGCTGCCCGAGCTGCGCGCGCGGGACAAGGCGGTCGTGGTCATCAGCCACGACGACCGCTACTTCGACCTGGCCGACCGCCTGTTCCGACTGGAGGACGGCCTCCTCCTGCCGCAGGACCCCGGCCCGCCCGACGGAACGGGAACGCCCCGCTCGCTGCCGACCCGTGCGGGAGGCGCCGGGTGAACGAGCTGTGGTGGCACGTGCCGCAACGCCGGCCCGACGCCGCGTTCCGACTGTTCTGCCTCCCCTACGCGGGTGGCGGCGCGGCCGCGTTCCGGGAGTGGTCGACCCGCGCACCCGGGCACGTCGAGGTCCGCGCCGTGGAGCTGCCCGGCCGGGGCAGGCGGCTGTCGGAGGCGCCGCACACGCGGGTCCGACCGCTGGTGGCGAACCTGGCGGAGGCGCTGCTGCCCGCGCTGGACCGGCCGTTCGCGCTGTTCGGGCACAGCATGGGCGCGCTGGTGGCCTTCGAGCTGACCCGGCGGCTGCGGTCGCTGGGTCAGCCGATGCCGCGCCGGCTGTTCGTCTCCGGTGCGTCGGCGCCGTCCGTGCCGCGCACCCGCCCGGTGCTGCACGCGGCGTCGGACGCCGACCTGGTGCGGGAGCTGCGCCTGCTCAACGGCACGCCGCCGCAGCTGCTCACGAACGACGAGCTGATGGCGTTGACGCTGCCCACCCTGCGCGCGGACTTCTCCGTGCTGGAGACCTACGAGCACCGGCCCGAGGCGCCGCTGCCGGTGCCGATCACCGTCTTCGCCGGCTCGGACGACCCTTCCGTGCCCTACTCGTCACTGCCCGCCTGGCGGACGCACTCCGACCGCGACGTCCGGCTCCGGGTGCTGCCCGGCGACCACTTCTTCGTGCACTCCGCCACCGCCGAGATCCTCGCCGAGATCGGCGCCGCGCTCACCCCCGGCATCCCGCGACCCGGTAGGAGACCGGCATGACCACGCTCGCCTCGAACCCCCGACCGCAGGCGTCGCCCGCGGACATCGCCCCGTTCGCGCTCGTCGGACCCGCGGACCGCGACCGGCTGGCCGGCCTCGTGGTGGACGCCTGCCCGCTGACCCCCGACCAGGCCGCCGTCGCCGCCGGCGCGCCCGCCGTGGTGCGCGCCCGCCGGGTCGCCGGGTTCTCCGCCGAACACCTGCGCGAGGCCGTGGACGCCCTGGTGCGCACCCACGAAGTCCTGCGCACCTCCGTCGACCGCGAGGGCGCGGAGCCGCTGTGCCTGGTGCACGCCGAGAGCGCCGTCCCGGTGAACGTGGTGGACGTGGTGGACGTGGACCTGGTCGGGCTGGTCACGGCGGAGAGGGCCGCGGTCCACGAGGGGGCCACCCTGCGGGTCGCCGCCGTGCCCGCGCCCGAGGGCGGCGCGACGCTGCTGGTGAGCCTGCACCCGGTGCTGGCCGCCGCCGTCGACCCCGAGGCCGTCCTGGACGGGCTGCGGGACGCTGCCCGGCACGCCCCCGCGGTCCGGCACGCGCCGCGGGTGGCCGCCGAGCGCGCCGGGCTGCTCGACCGCGCGGGCCGCGCGCACTGGCGCGCCGTGACCGACGGCTTCGCCCCGTTCACCCTGCCCACGCCGTGGACCCGCGAGGCCGGGCCCGGGGCGGTCGAGGTGCCCGTGGCGGACCTGGCGCCGGGCCTGGCCGTGCTCGGTCCGCTGCCCGAGGTGCTGCTCGCCGCGCACCTGAAGGTGCTCACCACGCTCACCAACGAACCCTCGATGCGCAGCGATGTGGTGCTGCCCCGGCCTGAGGCGTGGTCGGCGTTCGAGCCCTTGTCGCGCACCGGTGTGGTGCCTCGGACCGAGGCGTCGTCGGCGTCCGAGCCCGCGTCGCGCGGAGATGTGGTCGTGCCACGGCCCGAGGCGCTGTCGGTGCCCGGTGGTCCGCTGCCCTTCGCCGTCACCGCGCCCGCGACCACGTGGCGCGACCTCGTCGCGGCGGTCCGGGAGACCGCGCGGGAGGCCGCCCGCCACCGCCCGGCCCACCGCCGCCCGGCCGTCGCCGCCGGGGAGCTGCGCCGCCACGCCCTCTTCGAGACCCGGGGCGGCCTCCCCGTCGTCCCGGAGGAGGACCGGGGCTACGGCGTGCACGTCATCGCCACGGCGGAGGCGCTGCTGGTCCGCACGGTCCTGCGCCCCGGGTCGGCCGCCACCCTCGGCCCCACCTACCGATCGGTGCTGGAGGCGATGGCCGCCGACCCCGACGGCGACGCGCGGGGCACGCACCTGCCGCCCGCCGAGCGGGACGAGGTGCTCTCGACGTGGGGCGCCGGTCCCCGGGCCGCCCTCGACGACACCACCGCCGCGGCACTGATCGAGACCCGCGCCCGCGTCACCCCGGAGGCCGTGGCCGTGCGGGTCGGCACGGTCGAGCTGACCTTCCGCGCCCTGGACGAGCGCGCCACCCGGATCGCCCGACACCTCGCCTCCCTGGGCTTCGGGCAGCCCGACACCGTCGTCGGCGTGTGCCTGCGCCGCACACCGGACCTCCTGCCCGCACTGCTGGGCACGTGGAAGGCCGGCGCGGGCTACCTGGCGCTGGACCCGGACCTGCCCGTCGAACGCGTGCGCCACATGCTGGAGTCGACCGGTTGCCGGGTCGTGCTGTCCGACACCGCGCAGCGCGAGTTCCTGGGCGGCACCGGGTTCGCCGGCCGCGCGGTGTGGCTGGACGAGCAGCGCGACGCGATCGACGCCCACCCGACCACCCGGCTGCCCACCGGGCCGCGCCCGGAACACCTGGCCTACGTCATCTACACCTCGGGTTCCACCGGCACCCCCAAGGGGGTGATGGTCGAGCACCGTGGCCTGCTGAACTACCTGTCGTGGACGGTGGACGCCTACGCCGCGCACGGCTCCGGCGGCTCGGCGGTGTTCTCCTCCACCTCGTTCGACCTGGGCATCCCGAACCTGTTCACGCCCCTGCTGACCGGGCAGCCGGTGCACCTGCTGCCCGAGCCGCTCGCCCCGGCCGACCTGGGCCGGCACCTGGTCGAGGGCGGCCCGTACAGCTTCGTGAAGATGACACCGGGACACCTGGACCTGCTGTGCCACCAGCTCGACACGCGGCAGGCGCACGCGCTGGCCGGTGTCGTCGTCGCCGCGGGGGACGCGTTCCCCGCCACCCTGGCCGACCGCTGGATCCGGCTGGCCGGCCCGGGCGGCACGAAGGTCGCCACCGAGTACGGCCCGACCGAGATCACCATCGGCAACTCCGGCCAGCCGGTGACCGGGCCGCCCGCCACCGAGCTGGTTCCGCTGGGCCCGCCCATCCCCAACACCACGATGTACGTGCTGGACGCCCACCTGGAACCGGTGGCCGTCGGCGTGCCCGGCGAGATCCACATCGGCGGCGTCGGCGTCGCCCGCGGCTACCTGGGCCGGCCCGGGTTGACCGCCGAGCGGTTCCGGCCCGACCCGCACGGCCGCCCCGGGGACCGGCTCTACCGCACCGGTGACCTGGCCCAGTGGCTGCCGGACGGTTCGCTGAACTTCCTCGGCCGGGCGGACGACCAGGTCAAGATCCGCGGCTACCGGGTCGAGTTGGGGGAGGTCCAGGCGGCCGTGACCCGGCACCCGCAGGTCCGCGACGCCGTCGTGGTGGCCCGCGAGAGCACGCCCGGCGTCAAGGTCCTGGCCTGCTACGTGGTGGCCGCCCGCGGCGCCCGCCCCGACCCCGCCGCGCTGCGCGCGCGCCTGGCCGCCGAGCTGCCCGACTACATGGTGCCCGCCACGGTCACGGTGATCGACCGAATCCCCTTGACCGCCAACGGCAAGGTCGACCACCGGGCACTCCCCGCCCCCTGACGACCACGCGCACCGCGGCGCCCCCGTTCGAGAGGACGAGCCAGAGATGACCGCTGTCGACCAGAACCCCCCGACCCTCGTCGCCCAACACCGGATCGACCTCACCGCCGCCGAGCGGGAGGGACTGCGCGCCCTGGCCGAGGAGGTCGTGGGCACACCACCCGGCGCGGTCGACGACCCGGCCTGGTTGTCCCGCGCCCGGCTGCTGACCTGCCACCTGCCCGCGCGCCTGGCGCGGACCCTGCGCCACTACCGCCACGACTCCGGCGTGGCGGGGACGTTGCTCGTCACCGGCCTGCCCATCGAGGACGCCGCCCTGCCCGACACCCCGACCGTCGCCGAGTCGGTGGAGCGCACGGCCACCGTGCCCGCCGCGCTCGCCGTGCTGCTGGGCTCACACCTGGGCGAGGTCGGCTCCTACCGCGCCGAGAAGTCCGGCGCCCTGGTCCACAACGTGGTCCCGGTCCACGGCCTGGAGGACTCCCAGAGCAACGCCGGGTCGGAGGCCGAACTGGCGTTCCACACCGAGAACGCCTTCCACCCGCACCGACCGGACTACCTGGGCCTGATCTGCCTGCGCGAGGACCACGAGAAGCGGGCGCGGACCCTCGTCTCGTCCATCCGCCACGCCCTGCCGCTGCTGGACCCGCACGACCGCGCCGTGCTGCACTCCGCCCGTTTCGTCACCGCGCCGCCGCCCTCGTTCCACTCCGGCGCGGACACCCGCCCCCAACCCGTCCTGACCGGCGACCCCGAGGATCCCGACGTCTGCGTCGACTTCGCCGCCACCACGGCTCTGGACCCCGGGGCCGCCACCGCGCTGGACCGGCTGCGCCTGGCGCTGGCGGAGAGCGCGACCGGGGTCGTGCTGCGGGCGGGCGACATGGTCTTCGTCGACAACCGCCTCGTGCTGCACGGCCGCTCGCGGTTCCTGCCCCGCTACGACGGCCGCGACCGCTGGCTGCACCGCATCTACCTGCACCTGGACAACCGCCGCACCCGCGGTCACCGGCCCGCCAACGGCGCCGTCCTGTCCTGAGCGACCCGACCAGCGAAAGGGGGAGGGGAGTCGCCGGGAAGGCGCCTCCCGCCGCTTATGACCAGCACCCTGCCCGTCACCGGTGTCCTGCGCGTCGACCACGTCGGCCTGGTCGTCGCCGACCTCGAAGCCGCCGTCGCCCGTTACGAGACCCTGTTCGGGATGCGCTGCGAGGGCATCGAGGTCAACGTCGAACAGGGCGTCCGCGAAGCCATGCTCCAGGTGGCGTCCGACCCCGCCGGCACCCGCGTGCAACTGCTCAGCCCGATTGCCACCGATTCGGCCGTCGCCCGCTTCCTGGAGCGCTCCGGGCCGGGCGTCCAGCAGATCGCCTACACCGTCGCCGACCTGGACGCGGCGGTGGCCGGGCTGCGGGCGCACGGCGTCCGCTTCCTCTACGACACCCCGCGGCGCGGCACCGCCGGCTCGCGCATGACCTTCCTCAACCCCAACGACGTGGGCGGCATCCTCGTCGAACTGGTCGAACCCGCTCGCTGACCGCGTGGCGGGCCGGGGCCGCCGCCGGACGGCCCCGGCCCCGCGCGCTACCGCAACACCACCACGCGCAGCGCGGGCGAGGACAGGATGTCGCGCTCGCAGTGCCGCCCCTCGGCCCACCGGCCGGCGGAGAACAGCCTGGTCTGGTCGGCGTGGTGCGGGAGGTGGGGTCCGCCGACCGCGAGTACGCCGCCGGCGTCGCCGTGCCGGTCGAACGCCACGACCCGGATGTCACCGGACCCCGCGCGGATCCCGAACCGCGAACAACGACCCGCGACCGCCCACCCCGTACCGGTTGTCGGTCCCACGAGGACTGCCCGGCGACCGCACCGTCCGGTGTCGCCGACGACCCGGGGCGGCCCGGTGATCGGTAGTCGGGTTGGGAACGTGACCTGCCGGAGCGTTCCCCGCTGTCCACATCGGAGGGACGTCGAGTCGCCGCGCGGTCCGCGGCGTGCGGGTCCGCTGTGGCTGCTGGTCACCGCGTCGGGTCAGGCTGAACGGCCGGTGATGTCGCCGCGTGCGCGCCCCCTCCGGAGGTTCGCCGCGACCGTCAGCGGGCACCCGGCGACCCGGGGGCACTTGAGCAGCTGCGCGCAGCCGCACGCGAGCGTGGCGTCGAGCGTGTCCAACCAGGCTTGGCGCTGCTCGATCTCGCGCTGGATGCGGGCTCGGCGTCGGGCCGCGACCTGGTGCCACGAACCGCCCGACTCGTCCGCCTCGCGCAGCAGCGAGGAGATCTCCGTGAGGCTGAAACCGATGTTCTGGCAGATGCGGATCACGGACAGGCGGTCGAGCACGTCGCGCGGGTAGTGCCTCTTGCCGCCGATCTTCGGTCCTTCCTCGATCAGCCCCACCCGCTCGTAGTAGCGCAACGCCGACGGCGCGACACCCGATTCCTCGGCCACTCGGCCTATCGGCAGAAGGTCTCCCGTCATGGTGGCTCCCGGGTCGGTCGGCTCGGCAGTCCCGCCGTGCGGCTGGGCGGTGTGGGGACCTGCTGCCACCCAACGCATTCTGGGCGGTGCGGAGCGTGCACGGGAAGTGCATCGGAGGTGCGACATGGTGACCTGAAGCGATTTGGCGGCCCGAACGGCGGTGCGCCTGCTGCGCGCTCGGGCCGCCGGCGCTCGTCGGCGTGCTGGTGCGCGACGCCGGGTCCGCGCGGCGACGGCACCTCTTCGGGTGAACGCGCCCTGAGGAGGTGGGCCGGGACGAGGCGACCCGGTGGGAGCTGCCGCTGCACGTCGTCAACGCCTGCGGGCGGCCGACTGCACGGTGCGGTCCGAGGCGGACGCGCGGGCCAGGTCGGAGGCGCTGGTCGAGACCCTGAGGGGGTGACCGTCGCGCCCGGGACGACAGCGGGTGACGCCGTGGCCCTGCCCGCCACCAACGGGTTCATCAGTCTGCCGGTGGTCGACCCGGCCGGCACCCTGGTCGGTGTGGTCACCGAGACCGACGCGCTGCGCGACCGGCTGCCCGCCGACCCGCGCACGCTCCCGCACGGGCAGCCGGCGCGTGCCACCCCGCGCAGGGCGCTCGCCGACGTGACGGGCGCGGTCCCCGCCACCCCCGGCACGGACCTCACAGGGCCGGCGCACGGGGTGCGCGGCGCGTGCGTGGTGGACCGTCGGGTGTCGATCCTGGACGACCACGACCACGACCACGACCACGACCACGAGCGCGACCACGAGCGCGACCACGAGCGCGACCACGAGCGCGACCACGAGCGCGACCACGAGCGCGACCACGACCGGCACGTCGCGGCGGCGGTCCCCGGTGTGGTCGATGTCGTCCTCCCGGAGGTGCGGGATGCCGTCGGCGACGGCTGAACGCGATGCCACGCCGCACGGCCTGCCCGTGCCCGAGGTGGTGCGGCTCGCCGAGACCGACGCCGACACCGGCCTGCCCGGCACGGCGGCGGCCGAGCGGCTGGCCTCGCTGGGCCCCAACCGGCTGCCCGAGCGGCGCGGCCCCGGGCGCCTGCGGCGGATGCTCGGCCAGTTCCACAACCCGCTGATCTACGTGCTGCTCGGCGCGGCGGCGCTGACCGCCGCGCTGGGCGAGGCGGTGGACGCCTCCGTGGTGCTGGGCGTGGTCCTGGTCAACGCCGTCGTCGGCTACCTCCAGGAGGTGCGCGCCGAACGCGCCCTCGACGCCCTGGAGGCCATGGTCCGCACCGAGGCGACCGTGATCCGCGACGGGACCGCGGTGCGGATCGCGTCCGACGAGCTGGTGCCCGGTGACCTGGTCGTGCTGGAGGAAGGCGACCAGGTGCCCGCCGACCTGCGGCTCGTGGGCACGCGCGAGCTGCGCGTGGACGAGTCGGCGCTGACCGGCGAGTCGCGGCCGTCGGCCAAGGACCCGCTGCCCGTGCCGCACGACACCGCGCTGGCCGACCGCACCGACATGGCCTACTCCGGCACGCTGGTCACGACCGGCGGCGGGCGCGGACTGGTGGTCGCCACCGGCGCGGACACCGAGATCGGGCAGGTGCACCGGCTCGTGGGCGCCACCACGACCGTGCAGACGCCGCTCACCCGCAAGCTGGCGCGCTTCGGCAAGCTGCTCACCGTCGTCATCCTCGGCTTGGCCGTGGTCGCCGTCGTGATCGGGGTGCTGCGCGGCGAGCCGCTGCCCGACATGGTGACCGCCGCCGTCGCGCTGGCCGTGGGCGCGATCCCCGAAGGGCTGCCCGCCGCGGTGACGGTCACGCTGGCCATCGGCGTCGCCCGCATGGCGCGCCGCAACGCCGTCATCCGCCGGCTGCCCGCCGTGGAGACCCTGGGCAGCACGACCGTCATCTGCACCGACAAGACCGGCACCCTCACCGCCAACGCCATGACCGTCCGCCAGGTCGTCGCCGACGGCCACCGGTGGGAGGTCGAGGGCATCGGCTACTCGCCGCTGGGCGATCACGCCCCGCCGCCGGACGCCGTGCGCGAGGTGCTGCTCGCCGGGCTGGCGTGCAACGACGCCGACGTGGTCCGCCAGGACGGCCGGTGGACCGCCGTCGGCGACCCCACCGAGGCCGCGCTCGTCGTCTCCGCCCGCAAAGCGGGCCTGACCTCCGACGACGTGCCCGCGCGCGTGGACGAACTGCCGTTCACCTCACCCCGCCGGTTCATGGCCACCCGCCACACCGGCGGCGTCGTCTACCTCAAGGGCGCGGTGGAGCGGAGGGGGGGGGGGGCGGGGGGGCCCCCCCCCCCCCCCCCCCCCCCCCCCCCCCGGGGGGCGGGGCTGGGGGGTGCTCTCAGAGAGCGAGAGCCCCCCCCCTCGAGGGCGCTG
>NZ_JBHYXZ010000107.1:0-30185 GCF_042752395.1 Actinosynnema sp. NPDC059335
GGGGCGCCCCCCCCGCGGGGGGGGCGGGGGGGCCCGCGCGCCCCGCCAGGCCTGCCGGCTTCGTCCAGCCTAAGGCACCCGAACCCATGTCAAATCGCGCCTCGGTGGGGTGGCTGCGGGTCCGTTGGGGGTGGGGCCGGTCCGTTGGGGGTGGCTGCGGGTCCGTTGGGGGTGGGGCGGGTTCGTTGGGGTGGGGTGGGTGTGGTGGTTGAGCTGGGGTTCTCGGTTTTGGTGGGGTCGGTCTTGGGGGGTTCGTGACGACCCGTAAGATCATCAACACGCTCGGGGGTGTGAGCGGTTCCAGGGGGTGGATGCGAGAAGGACCCCGCCGGGGTGGCGAGGTCCTTCGTCGGTTGTTTCCTTCGGGTCAGCCTCGGGTGGAGCGGACGCCCAGGAGGACGTCTTCCCACGACGGGACGATCGGGTGGTTCTTCTTGCCCCTCTTCGGTGGCGGGTCCTTGCGGGCCGGTTGTTGCTTCGCCGCCGGTTGTGGTGGGGGTGGTGCGGGTTGGTCCTCGGCTGCCGGAGCGGGTTCCGGGGTCGGTTGTGGGTCCTGGACCGGTGGCGGGGGAGGTGGTGGGGTCGGGTCCTGGGCGAGGATTTCCGGCTCCGGTTGTTTCTCCAGCTCCAGTGCCTGGCGGGCCAGTTGGGTGACCGGGCGGACCGTGCGCAGGGTCCGGTTGGGGTTCGGGTCCATCAGTTCCATGGCCCCGTCGTCCAGCGCGGTCACCGTGCCGCCCTGCGCGCCCGGGTGGAAGGCCCAGTGGGCCAGGTTGTCCGAGCGGCCGGCGGTCCAGTGCAGTTGGACGACCCAGCGGCCGTCCTCGCCGCGCCACGAGTCCCAGCTCACGTCGGCGTAGTCCTGGCCGCGCAGGCCGAACGAGTGGGCGACGACCTCGCCGAGCGTCTGCACGTCCGGGCCGTCCTCGCGCACCGGGTGGGCGCGCTGGGCCAGCTCGGCCGTGCGGGAGCGCTCCAGCAGGACCGGGTAGGCGTAGCGCTCGACCTTGTGCGTCGGGATGCCCGCCGCGGCCGCGACCTGGGCGACCGACTCGCCGGCGCGGATGCGCGCCTGGATCTCGCGCGGCCGCATCTGGCTCTCGACCTCGATCTCGATCTGGCCGAGCCGGGTCAGGTCGCCGCGCGCCGCGGCGCGCAGGCGTTCGTCGGCGGGGAGCAGGAAGCGCTCGCCGCGATCCGGGTCCTCGAGGATGACGGACTTGCCGTCGTCTTCGAGCCCGATGACTCGCAACGCTCGCATCATGGCCTCCCGGATGGCTCACCTCGCCGAGTGCTGACGTTAATGCGGCGCGCCGCCTTGACGTCGGAGACTCGCCGTGTTCGCCGATATCTTCGTGTGATCTTGCCGTATGTCGGCCGTGTCCGCACGTCCGTTACGGAAGGTTCACCTCGTTGACCGGCCCCGTGCGGGTTCCCGAAGCGGGCAGGGGCCGGCCCGGTGCCCGGGTCGGCCCCTGTCGGTGCGGCTCGGGTCAGAGCTGGGAGACGACCCAGTCCACGGCCTTGGTCAGGGTGCTGACGTCGGCCGGCTCGACGGCCGGGAACATGGCCACGCGGAGCTGGTTGCGGCCGAGCTTGCGGTACGGCTCGACGTCCACGATGCCGTTCGCGCGGAGCACC
Source organism: Actinosynnema sp. NPDC059335 (assembly GCF_042752395.1). Classification (NCBI taxonomy): domain Bacteria; kingdom Bacillati; phylum Actinomycetota; class Actinomycetes; order Pseudonocardiales; family Pseudonocardiaceae; genus Actinosynnema; species Actinosynnema sp. NPDC059335. The sequence goes on from NZ_JBHYXZ010000107.1 coordinate 1,642, forward strand.
TTGGCCACGACCGAGGCGTCCACCGAGTCGTCGAAGTCGACCGTGCCGACGACCTGCGAGCGGTGCGCCGGGTCGGCCACGTACGGCGTGGTGTAGGAGGTCGCCTCGGCCCACGAGTACAGGCGCGACGACGAGTCGGCGGTGCGCTCGACGGCCCACTGGAGGCCGCCGTTGCCCAGGATCCACTCGATCTGGTTGTTCAGCAGGAACAGGGTGGCCAGGGCGGGCGTGTTGTAGGTCTGGTCCTTGGTGGAGTTGTCCAGCGCCGTGGTCAGCGACAGGAACTCCGGCACCCAGCGGCCCGACTTGCCGATCTCGGCGACGCGCTCCAGGGCGGCCGGCGACATGAGGGCGATCCACAGGCCGCCGTCGGAGGCGAAGCACTTCTGCGGCGCGAAGTAGTAGACGTCGAAGTCCGCCGGGTCGACGGGCAGGCCGCCGGCGCCCGAGGTGGCGTCGATGGCGATCAGGGCGCCGTCGCTGTTCGCGGGGCGGGAGACGGGCACCGCGACGCCGGTCGACGTCTCGTTGTGCGCCCAGCCGACGAGGTCCGCGCCCTCGGCGTAGGTGATCTCGGGCGCGCTGCCCGGGTCGGCCTTGACCACGATCGAGTCGCCCAGGAACGGCGCGTCGGAGGTGACCTTGGCGAACTTGGACGAGAACTCGCCGTAGGTGAAGTGCTGGGCGCGCTCGCGCACCAGGCCGAACGCGGCGGCGTCCCAGAACGCCGTGGTGCCGCCGTTGCCGAGGACGACCTCGTAGCCCTCGGGCAGCGAGAACAGCTCCCGCAGACCGGCGCGCACGGAGCCGACCAGGGACTTCACCGGCTTCTGCCGGTGGGACGTGCCCATCAGCGCGGCGCCCTCGGCCGCGAGGGCCGCCAGGGCCTCGGGACGGACCTTGGAGGGCCCGCACCCGAACCGGCCGTCGGACGGCCGCAGGTCGGAGGGCAGGACCAACGTGGTCGGGTCGGCGGTCTGGGTCATCGCGAAGCCTCCGGTTACGGGGAGGGGGTCGGCACGACCGGCGCCGTTGCCGGGGTACTCAGTGTTGCAGCCACGTGGCCGGGCGGTGACAACCGGGTGTCCCCGGTCACGTGGAATGACCGGGGTCAGGCGATCTCGGACCAGCCCTCGACCTCGGACGGCTTGCGCGGACCCGGGCCGACGTACTTGGCGGACGGGCGGACCAGGCGGCCGGTGCGCTTCTGCTCCAGGATGTGCGCGGACCACCCGGCGGTGCGGGCGCAGGTGAACATCGCGGGCATCATGTGCGGCGGGACCTGGGCGAAGTCCAGGATGACCGCGGCCCAGAACTCGACGTTGGTCTCGATGGCCCGGTCCGGGCGGCGCTCGCGCAGCTCGGCCAGCGCGGCCTGCTCCAGGGCGCTCGCGGCCTCGTAACGGGACGCGCCCAGCTCCAGGCACGTGCGGCGCAGCACGCGGGCGCGGGGGTCCTCCGCCCGGTACACGCGGTGGCCGAAGCCCATGAGCCGCTCGCCCCGGTCGAGGACGCCCTTGACGAACCCCTCCGCGTCGCCGGTGCGCTCGACCTCCTCGATCATCGGCAGCACGCGGGCGGGCGCGCCGCCGTGCAGGGGGCCAGACATGGCGCCGATCGCGCCGGACAGGGACGCCGCGACGTCCGCGCCGGTGGACGCGATCACGCGCGCGGTGAAGGTGGAGGCGTTGAGGCCGTGCTCGGCGGCCGACACCCAGTAGGCGTCCAGCGCCTTGACGTGCGCCGGGTCGGGCTCGCCGCGCCAGCGGGTGAGGAAGCGCTCGGTGATGGTGGTGCACTCGTCGATGCGGTGCTGCGGCACGGCGGGCCGGCCGATGCCGCGCGCGGACTGCGCCGCGTACGACAGGGCCATGACGGAGGCGCGGGCGAGCTGCTCGCGGGCCTGCTCGTCGGTGATGTCGAGCAGCGGCTGGTAGCCCCAGATCGGCGCGACCATGGCCAGCGCCGCCTGCACGTCCACGCGCACGTCGCCGGTGTGCACCGGGATGGGGAACGGCTCGGCGGGCGGCAGACCGGGACCGAAGCGGCCGTCGACGAGCAGGGCCCAGACGTTGCCGAACGTGACGTGGCCCGCCAGGTCCTCGATGTCCACGCCCCGGTAGCGCAGGGCGCCACCGTCGCGATCCGGTTCGGCGATCTCGGTGCGGAAGGCGACGACGCCCTCCAGGCCCGGCCGGAAACCGTCGTCCTCGGTCTGCACCACGCTGTGCGCTCCTTCTCCTCGGGGGTGGGAGTTGCAAGCACCTTGCTCCCGTTCCGACCTGCCGGCAATCGCGGCCGCGCGTGTCGTCGGTCACGATCAAGGAACCGATTCAGAACGGTCCCGTGATCGTTAAGCCCTTGTTTCCGTTCCGCGTTCGCGCGGTTTCCCGTGGTAGACCACGGCCATGCACCTGACACCGCACGAGCGGGACAAGCTGCTGGTCCACGTGGCGGCCGACGTGGCGCGCCGGCGGCTCGACCGCGGCGTGGTCCTGAACTACCCGGAGGCGGTCGCCCTCATCACCGACCACGTGCTCGAAGGCGCGCGGGACGGCCGGACGGTCAGCGAGCTGATGGAGAGCGGCCGGCACGTGCTGGGGCGCGACCAGGTGCTCGACGGCGTGCCGGAGATGATCGAGTCCGTGCAGGTCGAGGCGACCTTCCCGGACGGCACCAAGCTCGTGACCGTGCATCACCCCATCGTGTGAGGAGCACGCCGTGGTCCCTGGCGAGATCGTCACCGGCGACGAGCCGGTCGAGCTGAACCCCGGACGGCCGCGCACCACGCTCGTCGTGGTCAACGCGGCGGACCGCCCGGTGCAGGTCGGGTCGCACTACCACTTCGCCGCGGCGAACCCCGGGCTCGAGTTCGACCGGGAGGCCGCGTGGGGCAAGCGGCTCGACATCCCGGCGGGCACCGCGGTGCGGTTCGAGCCGGGGGTGGAGCGGGAGGTCGTGCTGGTGCCGATCGCGGGCGCGCGGCGCGTGCCGGGGCTGCGGCCGGAGTGGGCCGGGGAGCTGGACCGGTGACCGGGATCGACCGCCGCCGGTACGCGGAGCTGCTCGGGCCGACGGTCGGCGACCGGATCCGGCTCGCCGACACCGACCTGCTGGTCGAGGTGACCGAGGACCGGTCGCTGGGGCCGCGGGGCTCGGGCGACGAGGTGATCTTCGGCGGCGGCAAGGTGATCCGCGAGTCGATGGGCCAGGGCGTGGCCACCCGCGCGGAGGGCGCGCCGGACCTCGTCATCACGGGCGCGGTCGTGCTGGACCACTGGGGCGTGGTGAAGGCCGACGTGGGCGTGCGGGACGGCCGGATCGTCGGCATCGGCAAGGCGGGCAACCCCGACACCATGGACGGCGTGGACCCGGCGCTGGTCATCGGGCCGTCGACCGAGGTGCTGTCGGGCAACGGGAAGATCCTCACCGCGGGCGGCATCGACTGCCACGTCCACTTCATCACGCCGGGGATCGTGGACGTCGCGATCGCGTCCGGGCTGACGACGCTGATCGGCGGCGGCACCGGCCCGGCCGAGGGCACGAAGGCCACCACGGTCACGCCCGGCGCGTGGAACCTGGGCCGGATGCTCGCCTCGCTGGACCACCTGCCGGTGAACGTGCTGCTGCTCGGCAAGGGCAACACCACGCGGGAGGACGCGCTGCGCGAGCAGTTGGCCGGCGGCGCGGGCGGGTTCAAGCTGCACGAGGACTGGGGGACCACGCCCGCGGCGATCGACGCGTGCCTGCGCGTGGCCGACGAGTCCGGGGTGCAGGTCGCGATCCACACGGACACGTTGAACGAGGCCGGGTTCGTGGAGTCGACCCTGGCCGCCATCGCCGGCCGCTCGATCAACGCCTACCACTCGGAGGGCGCGGGCGGCGGGCACGCGCCGGACATCATCCGGGTGGTGTCGGAGCCGAACGTGCTGCCGTCCTCGACCAACCCGACCCGGCCGCACACCGTGAACACGCTCGAAGAGCACCTGGACATGCTGATGGTGTGCCACCACCTCAACCCGTCCGTGCCCGAGGACCTGGCGTTCGCGGAGAGCCGCATCCGGCCCACCACGATCGCGGCCGAGGACGTGCTGCACGACCTGGGCGCGATCTCCATGATCAGCTCCGACTCGCAGGCCATGGGCCGGGTCGGCGAGGTGATCATCCGGACCTGGCAGACCGCGCACGTGATGCAGCGGCGGTTCGGCGAGCTCGGCGGCGGCGGCGCGGCCGGCAACCTGCGCGCCCGCCGGTACGTGGCCAAGTACACGATCAACCCGGCCATCGCGCACGGCATCGACCACGAGGTCGGCTCGGTGGAGGTCGGCAAGCTGGCCGACCTGGTGCTGTGGGAGCCGAAGTTCTTCGGCGTGCGGCCGTCGGTGGTGCTCAAGGGCGGGTTCATCGCGCACGCGGCGATGGGCGACGCGAACGCGTCCATCCCGACCCCGCAGCCGGTCTTCGCCCGGCCCATGTTCGGCGCGCTCTCGGCGGCGCGGAGCAGCGTGCACTTCGTGTCGCAGCAGGCGGTCGACGCGGACCTGGCCGACGTGCTGCGGCTGGCCCGGCCGCTCGTGCCGGTGCGGGACACGCGGGGCGTCACCAAGGCCGACATGGTGCTCAACGACGCCATGCCGGCGGTGGAGGTGGACCCGGACAGCTTCGCCGTGCGCATCGACGGCGAGCTGGTCGAGCCCGCGCCGGTGGCGGAGCTGCCCATGGCCCAGCGCTACTTCCTGTTCTGATGAACCTGGCGGCGCTGATGCTCGCGGACTCCCGGTTCCCGGGCGGCGGTCACGTGCACTCCGGCGGGCTGGAGGAGGCCGTCGCGCGGCGGCTCGTCACCGACGAGGCGTCGTTGCGGTCGTTCCTGGTGGGCCGGCTGCGCACGGCGGGCGCGCTGGGCGCGGTGTTCGCCGCCGCCGCCACCCGCGGCCGGTACGCGGAGCTGGACGCCGAGCTGGACGCCCGCACGCCGTCGCCGGCGCAGCGCAACGCCTCCCGCGTGCAGGGGCGCGGCATCGCGCGGGCCGCGCTGCGGGCGTGGCCGTCGGCGGCGTTGACCGAGCTGCTGCGCGTCACGCCCCGGCCCCACCACCCGGTCATCGTGGGCGTGCTGGTGGGCGAGCCGTTCGAGGCCGCGCAGACCGTGGCCTACCACGCCGTGACGGGCCCGGCGACGGGCGCGATCCGGCTGCTGGGGCTGGACCCGTTCGGGGTGAACGCGGTGCTCGCCCGGCTCGCGCCCGAGCTGGACGCCGTCGCCGCGACGGCCGCCGCGCACGCCGACACCCCGCCCGAAGACCTGCCCGCGCCGAGCGCGCCCGGCCTGGACCTGCTGGCCGAGGCGCACGACCGCCATCACACGGAAGAGGTGCGTCTCTTTGTCAGCTGACCACGTGCACCCGGTGAACTTCGACCCCACCGACGCGGGCCACGACCCGCACCACCCCCACGACCACGCGCACCGCGCGGTGCGCATCGGCATCGGCGGCCCGGTCGGCAGCGGCAAGACCGCGCTGACCGCCGCGCTGTGCCGGGCGCTGGGCGGCAGCGTGAACCTCGCCGTCGTGACCAACGACATCTACACCACCGAGGACGCCGACTTCCTGCGCGCCGCCGGGGTGCTGGACGTCGAGCGGATCGAGGCCGTGCAGACCGGCGCGTGCCCGCACACCGCGATCCGCGACGACATCACCGCGAACCTCGACGCGGTGGAGTTGCTGGAGCACCGGGTCCACGGCCTGGAGCTGGTGATCATCGAGAGCGGCGGCGACAACCTCACCGCGGTGTTCAGCCGCGGCCTGGTGGACCGGCAGATCTTCGTGGTGGACGTGGCGGGCGGCGACAAGGTGCCGCGCAAGGGCGGTCCCGGCGTGACCACGGCCGACCTGCTCGTGATCAACAAGACCGACCTCGCGCCGATGGTGGGCGCCGACCTCGGTGTCATGACGGCCGACGCCCACCGGATGCGCGGGGGGCTACCGGTGATCACACAGTCCCTTGTGGACACACCGGACGCCCCCGCGGTGGCCGACTGGGTGCGCGCTCAGCTCCGGACGCTCGCGACGGTCAGTTGAGCACCGAACGCGCTCACGTCGCCCGCGCAGCCGTACTGGTCCGACATGGCCAGGTACAGCGGCGTGGTCTCGTCCGGCGGGTACACGCGGACACCCCACACGGGCGTCTTCCGGCACACGTCCGGGTCGAAGTTGTCGACCCGGGCGAAGCCCACGTCCGAGACGGCCGCCGCGCCGTGCGGCAGGGTCAGCAGCGGTCCGCGCTCGCCGACGCGCACGGCCGCCGCGCCGACCCGCCCACCATTGGAGTCCACATAGGACACGCCCGGGAAGCCGCGCAGGACGCACGCGCCCAGGCCCCGGTTGGTGAACACGACTTCCCGGTGCACCGTGCCCGCCGCGCCCTCCACGCGGCCGAACGCGACGTCCAGGTCCACCGACCGGCACGTGGCGGCTTGCGCGCCCGCCTCCTGCGCGACGGCGACTCCCCCGGTGCCGACCATCGCCGCGACGACCGCGGCGGTGGCGAGAACTCTCCTCATCACGATCTCCCCCGAGATTCGCGGGTGGCGGTTCCACCCGATGAGAGGACGTGCCGGGGGTCACAGGGGTTGCCCCGGTGAGGGCGCGGGCTCGCCTGGTCGTGGAACGCGACCCGAAAGGGCGAACGGTGGTGCGCGAGCTGGCGTCCATGGCCCCGCTGCGGCTGGTGCCGCGCGGAGGGCCCGCCGCGCCGGCGGTCGTGCACCTGGTCAGCGCGGTCACGGCCCCGCTGGGCGGCGACGACCTGGAGCTGCGGGTGACGGTCGGGCCGGGGGCGTCGCTGGAGCTGCGCGGGGTGGCGGCCACGCTCGTGCTGCCCGGCCGGCACCCCGGCGGCAGCCGCGCGGTGGTGGACGTGGAGGTGGCCGACGGCGGGTCGCTGGTGTACTCGCCGGAACCGACCGTCGTGACGGCGCGTGCGTGCCACGAGGCGGTGTTCCGCGCACGGATGGGCGACAGCGCCCGGTTGCGCGCACGCGACGTCGTCGTGCTGGGTCGGTCGAACGAGCGGGGCGGTTCGCTCACCACGACGCTCGACGTCCGGCGGAACGGCCCGCTGGTGAAACAGACTTCCCGGCTGGGAACGCCCGAAGTGGACACGAGCCCGGCGGGGCTGGCGGGTCGGCGCGTGTTCGGCACGGAGTTGCTGTGCTGGGGCGAGGACCTGCCGGGAGCGGTCTCGGAGCCGTGGTGGTCGCTGGTGCCGCTGGCGCGCGGCGGCAGCCTGTCCACCGCGATCGCCGACGACGCGGTGACCGTGGAGCGCGCGCTCGACGAGGCACGCGCGCGGCATCCCGGCACCGGCGCGTTCTGATTCGATCACGTTCTCGATTCCGAGGTCGGGGTCACACCGAAAGTCACGGATCGGGTGGCGGTCATCACCGTGCGGGCGGTTTCGCCCCGGCCGTGAAAGCCGTACGGTCGCGGGATCACCAGGTGCCACAAGCTCTTGGCCAGGTCGAAAGCAAGCTCCGGGAGGTCGGGATGTCGGAGACCGCGAACATCGCGTTGCCGTCGATGCGCGTGTCCTACGAACAAGGCTCGCTCACAGAGAGTGACCTCGCGGGCAGTTGGCACGAGCAGCTCCAGCTGTGGCTGGACCACGCGGCGGGCGCGGGCCTGCCGGAGCCGAACGCCATGGTCCTGGCGACCTCCGACCCGCAGGGCCGCCCGTCGTCCCGGACGGTGCTGGCGAAGGGCCTGGACGAGCGGGGGCTGGTGTTCTTCACCAACTACACCTCGGCCAAGAGCCACGACCTGATGGCGACCCGGTACGCCTCGGCCACGTTCCCGTGGTTCGCCATCCAGCGGCAGGCCCACGTGCGCGGCACGGTCGAGAAGGTCGGCCCCGCCGAGACCGCGCGCTACTGGGAGGGCCGCCCGCGCGGCTCCCAGCTCGGCGCGTGGGCGTCGCCGCAGTCCCGCGTGGTCGGCGGGCGATCCACTTTGGAGAGCGCGCTGAACAAGGTCGAGCGCCAGTTCGCCGACGCCGACCGGGTACCGGTGCCGCCCCACTGGGGCGGCTGGCGCATCCGCCCGGAGGAGGTCGAGTTCTGGCAGGGCCGCCGCGACCGCATGCACGACCGCCTGCGCTTCCGCCTGGGCCGCGACGGCTGGGAGATCCAGCGCATCGCGCCGTAGCCCCGTTCCCGTCCGACGAGCCCCGCGGCCCCGCGCCGCGGGGCTCGTCCGTTCCCGGATGTCGCGCGCCGATCCCGTAGCGGTTCGAGCGCTGTAGGTAGCCGACGCCCGATACCCTGGGTGTTCAGGTGCCGGCCGGTGTTGCTGGAGGGGACATGAGCACCCACGAGCCGGGCCGGGCGGACAACCGGTCCGAGGTTCCGGGTCGGCGGGCAACGTGTTCCAGGCCCGGGACGTGAGTGGTGGGGTGCACTTCCACCGGTCCGCGGACGAAGGAAGTCGAGTACCGCAGCAGCTGCCGGGCGACGTCCGGGGATTCGTCAACCGGTCGAGCGAATTGGGGATGCTCGGCGACCTGTTGGCCCTGCGGGATGACGACCGCGACGCCGTGGCGGCGGTCGTGGTGGCGGGCACGGCGGGCGTCGGCAAGACGTCACTGGCCGTGCGGTGGGCGCACCGTGCGCGGCGGAGGTTCCCCGACGGCCAGTTGTACGTCAACCTGCGGGGGTACGACCCCGGTGAGCCGGTGACCCCGGACCAGGCACTGGACCGGTTCCTCCGGGCGCTCGATGTCCGTCACGACGCGATTCCGACTGACCTGGAGGCGAAGGCGGCGCTGTACCGGTCGCTGCTGGCGGGCAGGCGCATGTTGATCGTGCTGGACAACGCGGCCACCGTGTCCCAGGTCCGCCCGCTGCTCCCGGGCACGGCGGAGTGCCTGGTCGTGGTGACCAGCCGGAGCAGGCTCTCCGGTCTGATGTCCCGTGACGGCGCTCGCAGGCTGTCGCTGGAACTGCTCCCGGAGGCCGAGTCGGTGGAGTTGATCCGCTCGGTCACGGCCGATTACCGCACGGGTGACGATCCGGGGGAGATCGCCGAGCTGGCCAGGTTGTGCGCCCGCCTCCCGCTCGCGCTGAGGATCGCCGCCGAGCGGGCGGCCAGCCGGCCGCACATGCCGTTGAGCAGCCTGATCCAGGACCTCCGGGACGAATCCGGGTTGTGGGACGCCCTGTCCACCGGGGATGACGACGAGGCCGGTGCGGTTCGCACCGTCTTCGCCTGGTCGTACCGGGCGCTGCCCGAGGCCGCCGCTCGCCTGTTCCGCCTCCTCGGCCTGCATCCCGGCCCTGATTTCGGCGTGCCCGCGGTAGCGGCCCTTGCCGGCGTGTCGGCCGCCGACGCACGCCACCAGCTCGACGCCCTCGTCGGCGCGCACCTGCTGGAGCAGACCGCACCCGACCGGTACCAGTTCCACGACCTGTTGCGGGCGTATGCGATCGACCAGGTCAACACCGCCGAGTCGCTGGAGGTCCGCCAAGCCTGCTTGAAACGGCTGATCCTCTGGTACCTGCACACCGCGGACGCCGCCAACGCCGTCATGCAGACGCACACCCAGCGGCCGTCGCTCGACCCGCTGGAAGCGGAGGTCGAAGTCCTCGCGTTCACCGGTCACGGTGCGGCGGTCAGGTGGTACGAGGCCGAATACGACAACCTGCTGGCAGCGACCAACGCGGCGGTGCGCGCAGGAATGGATGACCTGGCCTGGCGGCTGCCGGTCGTCGCCAAGTCGTATGGCGCGGCGAACAGCTCGATGCGGGAGAACGAGCGAGGCATGGAGGTGGCGCTTGCCGCCGCTCGCCGCGTCGGGGACGGATCAGGACAGGCGATGATCCTCTCCACGCTCGGCGGTATCGCCGCCCGACAGCAGCGGACGGTCGAAGCGATCGAGCACCACAACGCCGCGCTGGAGATCCGGCGCAGGTCCGGCGACCGGGAAGGGGAAGCCATCTCGCTCGCCAACCTCGGCATCGTGCACCTCTTCCGGCGAGACTTCGACGTCGCCGCCGAGTACTTCGAGCGAGTCGGCACGATCCACCGGGAGGCAGGTGAACGACGACGCGCGGCGATCCCGCTCTACAACCTGGCCGACGCCCGCATCGGCCAGGGGCGCTTCCAGGAGGCCGTCAGCGCGGCCCGTGAGGCGGTCGCCATCGGCCGCGCGATCGGTGATCGCTACGGGGAGTCGATCGCGATGGCGGTGCTCGCCAGAGCGGAGTCGGCTTCGGGGCGGTTCGACCGGGCGCTCGGCTCGATGCACGCGGCGTTGGCGATCGTGCGGGAACTCAAGAACGTCCTGCTGGAGGGGTACGACCTGGTGGAACTCGGCCGGATGCAACTGGCTGTCGGTGACACGGCAGGCGCTCTGGAGTCCTACCAGCGCGCTGCGGCGATCCACCGGTCGCTGGGGGACCGGAGCCGCGAGGCACAGGCGCTCGACGGTGCCGGTGAGGTCTACCAGGTGCTGGGCCGCCACGAGGAGGCCGTCGACTTCCACCGGCGGGCGGTGGCGGATCTCCGCCCGCTCGGTGACGCGTGGCAACTGGGCTTGGCGTTGCGCCACCTCGGCGACGCGTTGCGCAGGACCGGGGCGATCGCCGAGGCGCACGAGGCATGGGAGGAGGCACTGTCCCTTTTGTCCGGTTTCTCGGACTGGCTCGCGTCGACGGTCAGGCGGGAGGTCGAGTCGGCGCTCGGTCGCTGATCACGTGGCCGAGGACGCGGTCGGGCGAGGCGACGTCACCGGACGGCTGGCACGGCGCGTTACGCCTGCTCCAGCCGCTCTCGGCGGCGATCGACCGCGCCGCCGCGTGCATGTCCCGGAGCGAACCGTCACGGATGTCGCCGACCGACGCGGACCTCGCCAGCGCGCACGGCCGGACCTCGCCGTCCGGGCCGATCGCAAGCCGGTCGTGCCCGCAACGGCCGCACAGTTCGGCGGCTACCGGTCGGTCCCCGGCGCCGGCGCGACCGATCCGGCGTACCCGGTCGACGTTGATGTCGGAAACTCCGAGCCGACCCAGTTCGGCACGGGCCTGCCGGGTCCGTTGCCGGCCGTGCACCTCGATGATCGCCACTCTGATCGGTATCCCGCGGCCGACGGCGTGGGCGATGTTGGCCCGCGTCCGTGCGTGGCTGTGCCGGCGTGAAGTGATCGCCTCGTGTTCGTCGGCCCGGTCCGAGTAGTACGACGTGGCGAGCGTGATGCCGCTGTGCTCGAACAAGCGCCACAGGGCACTGCTGACGTGGACGAGGTTGCTGTAGACCTCGACGGCCAACCCCCGGGAGAGGGCGTGGCGGACGAGTAGGGGGAACGCGGGGTGCGTGGTGGGCTCGCCGCCGATGAACTGCACCGCCTCGACGCCCTGTTCGGCTGCCTGGTCGATCACCCGGGACCACTCGACGGTGGTCATGGTGCCGTGCGTGCCGAGCGGGGAGGAGTTCGCGTAGCAGTGCGTGCAGCGGAGTTGGCAACGACCGGTCAGCTCGAGCGACAGCCAGCGCAACACGGGCCACCTCCCACTGAGAACTCCAGCGTCGGCTACCTCCCGGCACGCTGAGAAGCCCCAGAACGAGTGACGACCGTGTCCCACGTCTCGGTAAAGAACCTGTTAGTTGCCGTACGCTAACGACCGTGCGGAAGGTGCTGGGGAAGATCGCCATCGACACGCGGCCGCTCAAGGTCGTCGCGTACCGGCGCTTGTGGCTCTCGACCATCGTCACGGCCATCGGTAGCCAGTTGACCGCGGTCGCCGTGCCGAAGCAGGTGTACGACCTCACCGGGTCGTCGGGCTGGGTCGGCGTGTCGGCGGGCGTGGCGCTGGTGCCGTTGCTCGTCTTCGGCCTCTACGGCGGCGCGATCGCGGACGTCGTGGACCGGCGCAAGCTGCTCGTGGTCACCAACACCGGCATCGCGGTGACGTCCGTGCTGCTGTGGGGGCAGGCCGCGCTGCACGTCGACTCGGTGTGGCTGGTGATCGCCCTGCTCGGCCTGCAACAGGTCTTCTTCGCCGCCAACGCGCCCGCCCGCACCGCGTCCATCGCCCGGCTCGTGCCCGCCGACCAGATCCCGGCCGCCACGGCGCTCGGCTCCACGGTGATGATGTTCGGCGGCGTGTTCGGCCCCATGCTCGCGGGCGCGTTGATGCCCGTGGTGGGCCTGTCGACGTTGTACCTGGTGGACGCCGTCGCGCTGACGCTGACGATCTGGGCGGTGTGGAAGCTGCCGCCGCTGCCGCCGTTGAGCGGCACGTCGCGGCGGGCCGGGTTGCGGGACGTGGTCGACGGGTTCCGGTACCTCGCGGTGCAGAAGATCCTCCTGGCGAGCTTCCTGCTGGACATCATCGCGATGGTCTTCGGCATGCCCCGGGCGTTGTTCCCGGAGATGGCCGAGAAGACGTTCGGCGACCCGGCGGGCGGCGGGTTGGCGCTCGGCCTGCTGTTCGCGGCGATCCCGCTCGGCGCGATGCTGTGCGGCCTCACGTCGGGCTGGACGTCGCGCGTGACGCGGCACGGCGTGGGCGTCGTGGTCGCGGTCGTGGCGTGGGGCGTGGCGATGATCGGGTTCGGCCTGGCGCACGCGCTGTGGCTCGCCGTGGTGTTCCTGGCGATCGGCGGCGCGGCCGACATGATCAGCATGGTGTTCCGCAGCGCGATCCTCCAGTCCGCCGCGACCGACGACATGCGCGGCCGGATGCAGGGCGTGTTCATCGTGGTGGTGGCGGGCGGGCCGAGGTTGGCCGACCTGCTGCACGGCACCGGGGGCGCGGCCCTCGGCGCCGGCGCCGCGACCGCGCTGGGCGGCGTGCTGGTCGTGGTCGGCACGGCGCTGGCGGTGGTGGCCATCCCGGCGATCAGGCACTACCGCTTCAAGCCGGACACCGCCGAACTGCCCGGCTGACCGCCGGCCGAACCTCAAGGCTTGCCCAAGCCGTGCCGATCCGACTACCCGCGGCAACTGTGATCCGGCACACTCACTCGGCATGACGGAACCGACGAGCGCACCGGCGCAGCCGGAACTGAAGCGGGCCATCGGCCCGAAGCTGCTGCTGTTCTTCGTGGTCGGCGACATCCTCGGCACGGGCATCTACGCGCTCACGGGCAACGTCGCCGGCAAGATCGGCGGGGCGCTGTGGGTGCCCTTCCTGATCGCGTTCGTGGTGGCGTTCCTGACCGCGTTCAGCTACCTCGAACTGGTCGGCAAGTACCCCAAAGCGGCCGGCGCGGCGCTGTACACCAACCGCGCTTTCAAGATCCAGTTCCTCACGTTCATGGTGGCGTTCGCGGTGATGAGCTCGGGCATCACGTCGGCGTCCTCGGCCGCGCTCGCCTTCGGCCGCACGTACCTCCAGTCCGTCATCAAGGAATTCTTCTCCGACACGTTCACCGTGTCCGCGACCCTGGTCGCCATCCTGTTCATCGTCGGCCTGGCGGTGATCAACTTCCGGGGCGTCTCGGAGTCGGTCAAGGCGAACGTCGTGCTGACGTGCATCGAGCTGTCCGGCCTGCTGATCATCATCGCGATCGGCGTCTACGCGGTCCTCGCGGGCGACGGCGACGCGAGCAGGCTGACCCAGGTCGACCCGGCGCCGGACCAGAGCGCGCTCGTCGCGATCACGTCGGCGACGGCGTTGGCGTTCTTCGCGATGGTCGGGTTCGAGGACTCGGTGAACATGGCCGAGGAGACCCGCGACCCGGTCCGCGTCTTCCCGCGCGCGATGCTGTGGGGCATGGTGATCGCGGCGACCATCTACGTGCTGGTCGCGATCACGTCGTCGCTGCTCATCCCGGCCGACGAGCTGTCGAAGGCCGGCTCCTCGGCGCTGCTGAAGGTCGTGCAGGTCGGCGCGCCCGGCTTCCCGCTGTGGGTGTTCTCGCTGATCGGCCTGTTCGCGGTCATCAACTCGGCGTTGATCAACATGCTGATGGCGAGCCGGCTGGTCTACGGCATGGCGAACGAGCGGATCATCCCGAAGGTGTTCGGCACCGTGCACCCGTTCCGCCGCACGCCGTGGATCTCGATCGTCTTCACGTCCGGCGTCGCGATCATCCTGGTCTCCACCACCGACATCGCGAAGCTCGGCGGCACGACGGCGCTGCTCCTGCTCGTCGTCTTCACCATCGTCAACATCGCCGTCCTGGTGCTGCGCAAGGACAAGGCGGAGCACGAGCACTTCCGCGCGCCGACCTGGGTGCCGGTGCTGGGCGCGATCACGTGCGCCTACCTGGCCAGCCCGCTGTCGGGCCGGGCGGCGGCGGACTACGAGATCGCGCTGTACCTGCTCGCGGCCGGCGTGGTGCTCTGGGTCGTCAACCGGTTCGTGCACGGCAAGGTCGAGTTCGACCCGGCCGGGCTGTCCAAGTGACGCGGGCCCGGGGCCGCCGCGCCGGCGGGCGGCCCCGGGAGCCCTCCGGTCAGGCGTGCCGGCGCAGCAGGACCGGGTCGTGGGCGTTGACCACGTCCACCGAGTCGCCGTGCTCGCGCACCAGCTCCCGCAACCGGTCCTGGTTGGCCAGCCGCAGCTCGCGCACGGCCTCCATCCGGCCCTGCATGTAGGTCAACGCGGGTGGGCAGTGCGGTCGCGGGTCCAGCTCGCCGCGGAAGAAGAACGAGTCGCCCGCGTGCAGCAGCCACCGGTCGCCGAGCCGCACCGCCACGCCGGTGTGCCCGAGCGTGTGCCCGAACAACGGCACCAGCAGCACGTCCGGCCGCACCTCGCGCACCCCGGAGAAGCCGAACCACTCGTCACCGGTCGCCTCGTGCGGCGCCCACCGCGGCCCGTGGCGCCACTGCCCGTCGGGGTAGCGGACGCGGTCGTTGCCCGTCCTGCCCGGACGCGTCGCCGCCGCCAGCTCCTCCGCCGACAGGTGCACGCGCGCGTTCGGGAAGTCGCGCAGCCCGCCGCCGTGGTCGAGGTCCAGGTGGGTGAGCACGACGTCGGTGACGTCCGACGCGGCGAACCCCAGCGCCTCCACCCGCCGCACCGCGGTCTCCGCCTCGTCCAGCACCGGCCTGCTCATCAACCGCCACCGGCGCATCAGCGTCTCGTCGGGACGGCGCACGTCGCCGAGCCCGAGACCGGTGTCGACCAGCACCAGGCCGTCGTCGGTCTCCAGCAGCAGGACGTGGCAGACCAGCTCGGCGGCGCGGAGGTACGAGCCCTCGCCGGTCACGAGCCTCCCGCCGAACGGGCGCATGGTGCCGCAGTTCAGGTGGTGCGCCTTCACGGTCTCGGCCTTCCCAGGAGGGCGCCCAGCCGGGCGCCGACGGCGTGCAGGGGATCGAGCGAACGGCGGGTGCGGGCGAGCAGGAGCGCGCCCTCGATGGCGGCCAGCACGACGGTCGCCAGGTCGTCGTCGCCGACGTGCGCGGCGATGACCCGCTGCCAGGACGCGTAGACGTCCTCGCAGGCCACCCGGATCGGCTCGCTGTCCGCCGCCGCGTCCAACGCCACCGTGGCGATCGGGCACCCGCTGCGGAAGCCCGAACCGAGCAGCTCGCGGCCGAGCAGGTCGAGGGCCCGGGACAGTGCCTCGGCCGGGTCCGGTTCGGCGGCGAGCACGGCGGTCAGCGCGTCGCCGAGGTCCCGGCCGGCCAGCGCCACCGCCTCGACCGCCAACTGCTCCTTGCCGCCCGGGAAGTGGAAGTAGAGCGAGCCCTTGGGCGCGCCGCCCTCGCTGAGCACCTGGTTCACGCCCGTCGCGTGGTAGCCCTGCGCCCGGAAGAGGTCGGCGGCCGTGCGCACCATGCGTTCGCGGGTGTCGGTCCGTCGTGGCATGGTTTTACTATAGAGACCGGTCTAGTAAGAACGTCAAGGGGAGTGCCCCTCGGATACGCTCCTGATCCATGCTGGAGATCGCCCACGGCGCGGCACGCGCCGTCATCGCACCCGAGGGTGCGGGACTGAAGTCCTACGAGGTCGGCGGCGTGCCGTACGTGGAGACGTACGACGACGAACCGCCCATGGGCAGCGGCGCGGTGCTGGTGCCGTGGCCCAACCGCACGGCGGGTGGCAGGTGGACGCTCGACGGCGAGGAGCAGCGCCTGGAGATCGGCGAGCCCGCCCGCGGCAACGCCATCCACGGCCTGGTGCGCCGGGCGATCTGGAGCACCGTGGAGCACACCGGCTCGCTGGTCTCGCTGGAGACCCCGGTGGCCGGCCAGGGCTGGCCCGTCGAGCTGCGCACCACCATCACGTACGCGCTGGACGAGAACGGCCTGACCGTGTCGCACGGCGTCACCAACGTGGGGGACAAGCGCACCCCGTTCGGGGTGGGCACGCACCCGTACCCGCGGGCCGGCGCGTCCGCGACGGACGAGACGTCGCTGTCGCTGGCCGCCACGACCGTGCTGCCCGTGGACCCGCAGACCATGATCCCGAACGCCCCGGCGTACCCGGTCGAGGGCACCGACTACGACTTCCGGGTGGCGCGGCTGCTGGCGGGCGTGAAGCTGGACACCGCGTTCGGCGGCTGCGTGCCGGTGGACGGGCTGGTGCGGCACGTGCTGAAGGGCCCGGCGGGCGGCGTCGAGCTGTGGGCGGACCCGGACTTCAAGTGGGTGCAGGTCTACACGCCGGACGACTTCCCCGGCCGGGGGCGCGCGGTGGCGATCGAGCCCATGACGTGCCCGCCGGACGCGCTGAACAGCGGGGTGGACCTGCTGTGGCTGGAGCCGGGCGAGTCGTGGGCCGGCCGGTGGGGTTTGCGCCCGTTGGCGTAGGCCGTTAGCGTCGCTAACTATGAACGTCGCCATCACGGGTGGGTACGTCGTCCCGGTCGCCGGAGAGCCGATCGAGGGCGGCACGGTCCTGATCCAGGACGGGAAGATCGTCGCGGTCGGCGCGGACGTCGAGGTGCCGGAGGGCGTCCGCGTCGTGGACGCGGCGGGCGGCTGGGTGCTGCCCGGGTTCGTGGAGGCCCACGGCCACCTCGGCGTGCACGAGGAGGGCGAGGGCTGGGCCGGGCAGGACACCAACGAGATGACCGACCCCAACGGGGCGCGGCTGCGCGCGTTGGACGCGATCAACGCCGCCGACCAGGGCTTCGCCGACGCCCTGGCCGGCGGCGTCACGACGGCCGTGGTCAAGCCCGGGTCGGGCAACGTGATCGGCGGCCAGACCGTGGCGGTGAAGTGCTGGGGGCGCACGGCCGACGAGATGCTGCTGCGCAACCCCGTCAGCGTGAAGAGCGCGCTCGGCGAGAACCCGAAGCGGGTGTACGGGGACCAGAAGAAGCTGCCGTCCACGCGCCAGGGCGTGGCCGCGGTGATCCGGGACGCGTTCACCAAGGCGCAGGACTACGTGGCCAGGCGGGACGAGGCGCAGGGCGCGTTCGAGCGGGACACCACGTCCGAGGTGCTGGCGAAGGTGCTGTCGGGGGAGCTGCCGTGGTGCCAGCACTGCCACCGCGCGGACGACATCGCGACGGCGTTGCGGCTGGCGGACGAGTTCGGCTACCGGCTCATCGTCAACCACGGGACCGAGGGTCACCTGATCGCGGACCTGCTGGCGGAACGCGAGGTGCCGGTGATCATCGGGCCGCTGTTCACGTCGCGGTCCAAGGTCGAGGTGCGCAACCGGTCGTTGCGCAACCCGGGCATCCTGGCGCGGGCCGGGGTGCGGATCGCGATCACCACGGACCACCCGGTCGTGCCGATCCACTTCCTCGTGCACCAGGTGACGCTGGCGGTGAAGGAGGGGCTGGACCCGCGGGTGGGCCTGGAGTCGATCACCACCAACCCGGCCGCGATCATGGGACTGGACGACCGGGTCGGCTCCCTGCGGCCGGGCCTGGACGGCGACGTGGTGATCTGGTCGGGCGACCCGCTGGACGTGATGAGCCGCGCCCTGAAGGTCTTCGTGGAGGGCCGCGAGGTCTACCGCTTCGAGGACGGCGAGGAAATCGTCACGAACCCGTTCTACACCGAATCCTGACGTGATCGGTCGGTCCCGGCCGGTGTGGCCGGGACCTGCTAGGCTCGAGGCGCGGACCCGTCCCACTCCCGTGGGGAAGCGGGTCCAGCTTCTTCTCCGGGCACGTCCCGCCCGGTCCGGTCAGATCTCCCGCGGCCGGCCGCCGTGGACGCAGGCCGGGCCGAGCAGGTCGGAGTACCAGTCCCACATCGGCTCCTTGCCCGGCGCGCGCAGCACGGCCTGGTAGGCCGCGTAGGCCACCAGGTCGGCGATCTGCACCCACTGGCTCAGGTGGGAACCCTGGAAGAACGGGTCCTCGATCAGGTTGCGGGTGGCCAGGCGCAGGCTGCGGTGCGCCTGGCGGTAGGACGGGTCGCTCCCGTCGCCGTCCATGACGACGAAGCCGTGCTGCCCGGTGTCGGCCAGCCGCACGTCGATCATCACCACCAGGTCGGCGTAGGCGGTGGCCTTGGCGTCGGAGTAGTTGGTGCCCTTCGTGTCGCGGAACACCGCGCCCGTGCTCACCCCCGGCAGGCTCGCGACGGTCCTCAGCGCCTCCGCCATCACCGCGGACCGGTTGCCCTTGCTGTGGTCCCAGTCGGTCTTCGTCGGGCGGCCGCGCCCGTTCGCGAACTTCGTCGCGTGCAGTTCGTAACTGGCCGGCAGCCCGATCGCGTCGTGGAGCGCCTTGCGCCAGTCCAGCCACGACCGCAACGCCGGCCGCCAGCAGGCGACCGGCAGCTCGACCCAACCGAAGACGACGATCCCGGAGGACTGGGCCCCCGAGTCGTCCAGGTAGAACAGGCGCACTCCGCTCACGACCGCGAACCGTAGAGCGTCCGCCACACAGGGTGACGTCCGGCTGCGGCAAGCGACTTCCCGCCCCGGCGGTCCCGTTCCGGTCAGGCGCGGAGGGTGCGGCCGATGACGAGGCGTTGGATCTGGTTCGTGCCCTCGAAGATCTGGAGCACCTTGGCCTCGCGCAGGTAGCGCTCCACCGGGAAGTCGCGGGTGTAGCCGGCGCCGCCCAGCACCTGCACGGCGTCCGTCGTCACCTTCATCGCGGTGTCCGTGCAGACCAGCTTGGCGATCGCCGCCTGGCGGCGGAACGGGAGGCCGCGGTCGCGGCGGCGGGCCGCCTCCAGGTACGTGGCCCGCGCCGACTCCACCGCCGCGGCCATGTCGGCCAGCAGGAACTCCAGGCCCTGGAAGTCGATGATCGCCCGGCCGAACTGGGTGCGCTGCTTCGCGTACGCCACGGCCTCGTCCAGCGCCGCCTGCGCCAGACCCACGCCGCACGCGGCGATGCCGAGCCGGCCCGAGTCCAAAGCGGACAGTGCGATGCGCAGGCCGTCGCCCTCGGCCCCGATCAGCCGGTCCGCGTCCAGCCGCACGCCGTCGAACGACAGCTGCGCGGTGATCGACCCCGTCAGCCCCATCTTCCGCTCCGGCTTGGCCGCGCTGAGCCCTTCACCGCTCCCGGGCGCGAAGAAGCAGCTGACGCCCTTGCCGCCGGTGTCCGACGTGCGCGCCATCAACGTGTAGAAGTCGGCCACCCCGGCGTGCGTGATCCACGCCTTCGTGCCGTTGACCACGTACCGGTCGCCGTCGCGCACCGCACGGGTCGACAACGCGCCCGCGTCCGAGCCGGCGTGCGACTCCGACAACGCGTACCCGCCCAGGAGGTCGCCCGCCACCGCGTCCGGCAGCCACCGCGCCTTCTGCTCCTCCGTGCCGAACGTCGCCAGCGCGTAGGTGGACATGACGTGCACCGACAGCCCGACGCCGACCGACATCCACGCCGACGCGACCTCCTCCAACGCCTGGAGGTACACCTCGTACGGCTGCCCGCCGCCCCCGAACCGCTCCGGGTACGGCAGCCCCAGCAACCCGGTCTTGCCGAGCAGCCGGAACTTGTCGCGCGGGAACCGCTCGTGCTCCTCCGCCTCGGCGGCGTGCGGGGCCAGCTCCTCGCGGGCGATCTCGCGGACCAGGGCGAGCAGGTCCTCGGCCTCGGTCGTGGGCAGCAGGCGCTCGGCGGGCATCGTCGACCTCCGGGTCACGGGGTACTCTCACCAGTACTGTAGGACGTACTCCAGTACTGGAGCCAGGCGTTGTGACAGAGTTGCCGCCTATGACCTCGATCGCGCGCAGAAGGCTGACGCCCCGGCAGGAGGAGCTGCTGGGCCGGCTGGAGGCGTTGGTGCTCGACGAGGGGTTCGCGCACTTCACCCTGGACGACCTCGCCGCCCGCCTGCACTGCTCGAAGTCCACCCTGTACGCGCTGGCCGCGAGCAAGGAGCAGCTCGCCGTCAAGGTCGTCGGCCGGTACTTCAAGGGCGCGGCCGAGCGCATCGAGCAGCGCATCGCCGAGGTCGGCGACGTCCGGGCGCGGGTCGGCACCTACCTGGCCGGCGCGGCCGAGGAGCTGCGGCGGGCGTCCGACCGGTTCATCGCGGACGTCTCCGCGTTCGGCCCCACGCGCGCGACCTACGAGCGCAACGCCCGCGCCGCCGCCGAGCGGATCCGCGAGTTCATCCAGGAGGGCGTGCGCGACGGGGTCTTCCGGGACGTGCACGCGACGCTGATCGCCGAGATGGCCGGTCTGCTCATCGAGAGCATCCAGACCGGTGTGCTGCCCCGGCGCGCGGGTGTGTCGGACGCCGAGGCGTTCACCGCGCTGGGTGAACTGCTGCTGGACGGGTTGCGCAGAGAACGGAGCCAGTCGTGATCGTCGTTGCCGGTGAGGCGCTGGTCGACCTGGTGCCCACGCCCTCGGGGGACCTCGCGCCGAGGCTGGGCGGCGGGCCGTACAACGTGGCCGTGGCCGCGGGCCGGCTCGGCGCGCCCGTGGGCTTCCTGTCCCGGGTGTCGTCGGACCTGTTCGGCGACCGGCTCATCGAGCGCCTGCACGCCTCGAACGTGCGCACGGACCTGGTCCAGCGCGGCGACCAGCCGACGACGCTGGCCGTGGTGGGCCTGGCCGAGGACGGCTCGGCGCGCTACTCCTTCTACGTCGAGGGCACGGCGGACCGCCAGGTGACCGACCCCGGCCCGCTGCCCGCCGGCGCCAGGGCGGTGTCGTTCGGCACGTTGTCGCTGGTCCTGGAGCCGGGCGCGAGCACCTACGAGCGGGTGCTGTGGCGGGAGGCCGAGCGCGGCGCGCTCACCGTGCTCGACCCGAACATCCGCGCGGGCCTCATCCACGACCCGATGGCCTACCGCGACCGGTACGACTCGTGGCTGCCGCACGTCGGCCTGCTGAAGGTGTCCGTCGAGGACGCGCGGTGGCTCGCGGAGCTGCCCGACGACGCGCCCGAGGACGACGTGCTGGAGGTCGCGCGCGACTGGCGCAGCGCCGGGCCGGCCGCCGTCGTGCTCACCCGCGGCGGGGACGGGCTGGCCGTGCTGACCGGCGCCGGCGACGTGATCCGCGTCCCACCCACGCCCGTGGACGTGGTCGACACGATCGGCGCGGGCGACACCGTGCAGGGCGCGCTGCTCGCCTGGCTGCACGCGCACGACGCCCTGTCCGCCGAGGCTGTCCGCGGTCTGGACGCCGACGCGTGGCGTCGGGCGCTGGCCTACGCGGGCGCCGCGGCGGCCGTCACGTGCTCCCGCGCCGGCGCCGAGCCGCCGTTCGCCGCCGAGCTGGAGATGACCTAGCTCTCACCCCTCTTGAGGTGGAGAAACAGCCCCGAAGGGCTACGGTGGTGGATGCACGCTAGCCACCCATGCATCCGGATGTGATGCCGGTCCCACCTCGCAGAATCGGTTCACACCGCGGCTGTGCTGGGGTCGTCCTCTGACTAGCGTGGGAGAACTGACAGGACCCCAACGGGGTGGTGCTGCGGTGCGGGGCGATCCCACGCCCGCGCACGTGCGTGCGAGACCCGCATGAGCCACCCCGCCTAGCGTGAGAGGGACTCTGCATGCCCGACGCGACGATTGCGCCCATCGACACCGGTACCGTCGCGCTGCGCCATCCGGGCGGAGAGCACGAGATGAAGGTAGTACCGGCCACCGAGGGTGCGCCCGGTGTCGATCTCGGCAAGCTGCTGGCCACCACCGGCCTGGTCACCCTGGACAGCGGATTCGTCAACACCGCCTCCTGCTCCTCCGAGATCACCTACATCGACGGTGACGCGGGCATCCTGCGCTACCGCGGCTACCCGATCGAGCAGCTCGCCGAGAAGTCGAACTTCCTCGAGGTCAGCTACCTGCTGATCTACGGCGAGCTGCCGACCCAGGCCCAGCTGGAGGAGTTCTCCTCCAAGATCAGCCGGCACACGCTGCTGCACGAGGACCTGAAACGGTTCTTCGACGGCTTCCCGCGTGACGCCCACCCCATGCCCGTGCTGTCCTCGGCGGTCTCCGCGCTGTCGACGTTCTACCAGGACAGCCTCAGCCCCTTCGACGCCAACCAGGTCGAGATCTCCACGATCCGCCTGCTGGCCAAGGTGCCCACCATCGCGGCCTACGCCTACAAGAAGTCCGTGGGCCAGCCGTTCCTGTACCCGGACAACTCCCTGGGTCTGGTGGACAACTTCCTGCGCATGACGTTCGGCTTCCCGGCCGAGCCCTACGACGTCGACCCCGACCTGGTGCGGGCGCTCGACCTGCTGTTCGTGCTGCACGCCGACCACGAGCAGAACTGCTCCACGTCGACCGTGCGGCTGGTCGGCTCGTCGGAGGCGAACCTGTTCGCGTCCATCTCGGCCGGCATCAACGCGCTGTTCGGCCCGCTGCACGGCGGCGCGAACTCCGCCGTGCTGGAGATGCTGGAGAAGATCCGGCGCGAGGGCGGTGACGTCGCCGCGTTCGTGAAGAAGGTCAAGAACAAGGAGGACGGCGTCCGCCTGATGGGCTTCGGCCACCGGGTCTACAAGAACTACGACCCGCGCGCCGCGATCATCAAGAAGACGGCGGACGAGATCCTCGGCAAGCTCGGCGCGTCCGACGAGTTGCTCGACATCGCCAAGTCGCTGGAGGAGACCGCGCTCGCCGACGACTACTTCGTCGAGCGGAAGCTGTACCCGAACGTCGACTTCTACACCGGCCTGATCTACCGCGCGATGGGCTTCCCGACGAAGTTCTTCACCGTGCTGTTCGCCCTGGGCCGGCTGCCCGGCTGGATCGCGCACTGGCGCGAGATGATCAACGACCCGGCCACGAAGATCGGCCGGCCGCGGCAGGTCTACGTCGGCTCGCCGGAGCGCGCCTTCGTGCCGATCGACCAGCGCTGACCACAGGTCCCACCGAAGGCCCGCACCCGACGTCCGGGGGCGGGCCTTTGTCGTGGGCCCGGGCGAGCGATGGGACCCCGAGGGCGACTACGTGCGCCGGTACGCCCCGGAGCTGCGCGACGTCGCCGGCCGGGCCGTCCGCCGGCCGCGCGACCCGATCGTCGACCACGCGGACGAGCGCAGCGAAGCGCTCGTCCGCTACGCCGACGTCAAGGGTTGGCCCGGCGCAGGGCGTCCCGCAGCCGCACGCGCGCGCCCGTGCGCAGGACCGCGTTCGCGTACACCGTGCCGCCCAGCCGGGCGATCCCCGCCACCGCGAGGAGCGCGAGCACGACCGCCAGCAGCACCTGCCACGCCGGCGCGAGCCCCATCGCCATCCGCACCGGCATCAGCACGGGCGCGAACGGCGGCAGCAGGGACAGCACGGCCGCCGGCGTCCCGGTCGGGTCGCCGATCAGCAGGTTGACGCCCACCACGAACCCGACCACGATCGACATGGTGATCGGCGTCACCACCGCCTGCAGCTCCTCCTGCCGCGACACCAGCGCCGCGGCGGCCGCGAACACCGTGGCGTACAGCAGGAACCCGATCAGGTACCACAGCGCGCCGGCGGCCAGCGCGCCACCGGCCACGGCCGAGGCGTCCAGCACCCCGGACACCGACGCCAGCACGAGGCCGACGACGCCGACCAGCAGCAGTTGCAGCAACCCCACCGCGCCCAGGCCGACGACCTTGCCCAGCAGCAGGTGCCACGGCCGCAGCGTCGCCAGCAGGATCTCGACCACCCGGCTGGACTTCTCCTCCACCACGCCCTGGGCCACCATCATCCCGTAGACGACGAGCGAGTAGTACAGCAGCGCCGCGATCACCAGGCCGATCACGATCCGCTGGCCGCGCTGCTCGTCGCCCGGCTCCAGCGCCACCACCTGCACGCCCGCGCGTTCGACGTTGCGCGCCACCACCGCCGGGTCCAGGCCCGCCTCCGCCAGCTGCGCGTCGAGCACCTGCTGCTTGACCAGCAGGTCGATCGAGTTGCGCAGGTCCTCGCCCAGCGACTCCTTCACCACCACGCGCAGGTCGTCCGCCGCGCCGCTGACCAGGGCGTCGAACTCGCCCGAGCGCACCTGCGCCTCGGCCGCCGCCGGGTCCGGCACGTCGACCGTCTCCACCTCGCGGCCGAACGACCGGGCGGTCTGCCGCAACGGCTCCGCGAGCACGGTCGCCTGCCCGCTCAACGCGACGCGGGAGCGGCCCACGTCGTCGAACAGCAGGGTCTGGAGCAGCACGTACCCGGCCATCACGGCGACGATCGCCACCGTGCCCCACACGAACGACTTGGCGCGGACCCGGCCCAGGAACTCGCGGCGCGAGACGAGGAACACCGCCCGGCCGGGGGTGAGGCTGTTCATCCGGCGGACTCCTCGGTCACCACGCTGCGGAACAACTCGGTCAGCGACGGCCGCTGCCGGGAGAACTCGTGCACCGGTCCGGTGGCCAGGGCGGCGCGCAGCACCGCCTGGTCGTCCACGTCCGGCGCGACGTCGAGCACCGTGCGGCCGGCCGACGTGCGGGCCGCCCGCACGCCCGGCAGGTCGTCGGCCCACCCCGCGGCGGCGAGCGGCGCGTCCACCACCAGCGTGCCGCCGCCGCCCGCGCGCAGCTCGTCCACCGGGCCGCAGGCGACCAGCCGGCCGCGGCGCACGATGCCGACCCGGTCGCACAGCCGCTCCACCAGGTCGAGCTGGTGGCTGGAGAACACCACCGGCACGCCGGTCGCCGCCTTCTCCCGCAGCACCTGGCTCATCACGTCCACCGCGACCGGGTCCAGGCCGGAGAACGGCTCGTCCAGCACCAGCACCTCCGGCTCGTGCACCAGCGCCGCGGCGAGCTGCACGCGCTGCTGGTTGCCGAGGCTGAGCTTCTGCACCTCGTCGTGGCGGCGCTCGCGCAGGCCGAGGCGGCCGATCCAGTCCTCCGCCGAGCGGTGCGCGGCGTTGGTCGGCAGGCCGTGCAGCTCGGCCAGGTACACGAGTTGGTCGAGCACCTTCATCTTCGGGTAGAGGCCGCGTTCCTCGGGCATGTACCCGATCCGGCGGCGGGTCTCGAAGGTGACCGGCGCGCCGTTCCACCGCACCTGCCCCGAGTCCGCCGCGAGCACGCCGAGGGCGATGCGCATGGTGGTGGTCTTGCCCGCGCCGTTGCTGCCGACGAACCCGAACAGCTCGCCCGCCCGCACGTCGAAGGTCATCCCGTCCAGCGCGACGACGTCCCCGTAGCGCTTGGAGACCCCGTCGATCTCCAGCACTCCCTGTGCCACGTGCTCTCCTCCTGTCGCGGACGGTGTGCTAGCCGTACAGCTGGGTCGACAGCGGCTTGAACGGCGTGCGGCTGAACACCGCCTCGACCGGCAGGCCGAACACGTCGCAGATCCGCAGCGCGAGGTCGAGGCTGGGGTAGTGGTCGCCCCGCTCCAGCGCGCCGATCGTCTGGGGGTTGACCTCCACGGCCTCGGCCAACCCGGCCCTGGTCAACCCGCGTTCGACCCGGAGCACACCGATCCGGTTGTGGATGGGGCCGCCCCGGCCCCGGCGCGCCGGACTCATGGCACGAAGTGTTGCGAAAACCCAACGCATCGGCAAGCAAACGATCCGCGGAATGGGCCGAACGGCGGTATCCGCCGGTGGCGCGCCCGGAAATCACGATTCGGTGAAACGATACGTCGGCCGGAACCGAATCGAGGGTGGACGGGTCGAATTGCGCAGTAAGGGCCGCAAGCCCCGTTGCCGTGAGGGGTGACCATGGAGCCGGACCAGTGGCTCGCGCAGTACGGAGAGAAGATCGAGCAGGCCAGGCGGAACGCCGCGCAGGCGGAGACGCAGCTCGGGAGCGTCGGCGGCAGCGCCACGTCGCCCGACGGCCTGATCACCGTGACGGTCAACGCCTCGGGCGCGTTGACCGACCTGATCCTGCGCCCGCAGCTGCGCGGCGAGGACCCGGAGCGGATCTCCGGCGCGATCATGACCGCCGTGGCGCAGGCGCAGCGCGCCGCCGCGGGCCGGGTGGTCGAGATCATGACCGAGTTCGTCGGCGACAGCCCCGCGCTGGAGTTCGTGAAGTCGAAGATGCCCAACGGCTATTCGGGTGACGGCACGGACGCGGTGGAACCGGAGCCGGAGCTGCAGCGTCGAGACACCAGGCCCGACGACGACTACTTCACCAACCCACCCGATGTCATGGCCTGAGCAGGGGGTAGATGACCATGTTCGTCTCGTTCAACGTGAACCCGGACGAGATCCGGGCGCACGCTGGAACGGTCGACCAGCTGACGCAGCGGATGCTCGCGGCCACCCAGACCGCCGACCCGTCGCTCTCGACCGACGCCTTCGGCGTGTTCGGTTCGTTCCTGGCGCAGTTCCTGCTCAAGACCGCGGGCTCGTCCCAGGACATCCTCGGCCAGGCCACGGAGACCGTCGCCGACATGTGCCAGGGCCTGCGTGAGGTCGCCGACCTCTACGAGAACGTCGACCTCGACAACGCGTTCGGCTTCAGCGGAAGGGCACGCGGATGAGCGCGCAAGCCACCACCCAGGGGCGCGACCCCTCGCACCTGATCGGCGACGTGCAGGGCACCGTCGCGGCGGTCGAGCGGGGCGACTGGGTCCAGGCCGGGCTCGGCATGGCCAACACGGCCATGGGCATCGTCGGGCTGGCCAGCAATCCGCTGTCGGGCTTCCTGTCCGCCGGGTTCAGCTGGGCCATGCAGCACGTCGACTTCCTGCGCGAGCCGTTCGACGCGCTGCTGGGCAACCCGCAGGCGATCCAGAAGATGTCCGACAGCTGGGCCTCGGCGGCCAAGCAGATCGAGGGCATCGTCGCCGACTACCGCCGCACGTCGGTGGAGGAGACGCGGACCTGGCGCGGCCGTTCGGCCGACGGCTACCGGGCGGCGAGCACGAAGCACGCGGCCGGGCTGGAGACGCTGTCCAAGGCCACGCAGGGCATCTCGCGGGCGGCCAAGGGCGCGGGCGAGCTGGTCGCCACCGTGCGCAAGACCATCATGGACCTGATCAGCCAGGCCGTGTCCGAGATGGTCATGAAGATCATCCAGTGGCTGGCGGCGTCGTTCCTGACCTTCGGCGCGGCCATCGCGGCGGCCATCGCCGACATCGTGCAGATGGCGTGCAACTACGCCAAGAAGCTCGCCGACTTCCTGCAGAAGCTCGGCAACTCGCTCAAGAAGCTGATCGACCTGATCAAGTCGGTGGCGCAGATCGCGCAGACCGCCAAGCAGATCCTGCAGGCGATCACCGCGATGACGTCGTCCAACAAGGGCTCCGGCGGCGGTGGCGGCTCGGGGCCGCGGTTGACGCAGGGCGGGGTCGGGCTCGACGAGCGGCAGCTCGACCAGGTCCGCCGCGACTCGGAGCAGCGGTTCACCAACAACCCCGGCGGCACCACGAACCCGTCCTCCGGGGCGGGCGGCGGCGCGAGCGGTCCGGTGGTGTCGCGTCCGCCGACGGTCGGCACCGGGTATGGGCCGGGCACGGGCGGTTACGACCCGGGCCGCGCCTACCCCGGCGGGCCGAGCGGCCCGGTGGTCTCGCGTCCGCCGTCGGTCGGCACGGGCGGCGGTTCGGGCGGGTCCGGCGGTTCCGGTGGGTCCGGCGGCACGGGCGGCGGTCACTGGGAGCCGGGCCGGTGGGTGCCGTCCGGCGGTTCGACCGGTGGCGGCCAGGTTCCCCCGCCGCCGTCGTTCCGGGACACGACGTACGCGACCGGTAGCACCGGCACGCCGACCGTGCCCCCGATGCCGACCGTGCGGCCGGTGGCGGCCGACCTGCCGTCCACGACCGCCGGTGGCGGTGGCGGCGGTGGCGGCTTCGGTGGTGGCGGCGGCGGTGGCTTCGCCGGTGGTGGCGGCGGCTTCGGCGGCGGTGGCGCCGGCGGTGCCGGTGGCGGCGGCGCGACGCTCCAGGCCGGTGGCTCGTCCGGCGTGCTGGGCGCGGCGGGCGGTCCGGGCGGGGCCGCGGGCGCCGGTGGCGCGGCGGGCGCGGCCGGTGGCCGTCCCGGTGGCGCGGGCGGCATGGGCATGATGGGCGCGCCGATGATGGGCGCGCCCGGCCAGGGGGGCGACGGCAAGGACCACCAGCGCAAGGTCCGGATCGAGGGCCAGCCGCTGATCGAGGAGCCGCCGAAGGCGGCGAAGCCGATCATCGGCGAGTGACCTGACGACCCGAGGGGGCCTCCACCGCGGAGGCCCCCTCTTCGTGTCCCGACCGTTGAACTCGGGTGTTCCGAACGTAGGACACGCGCGACGTGAACGTAGGACACGCGCGTGTGTCC
>NZ_JBHYXZ010000108.1:0-30179 GCF_042752395.1 Actinosynnema sp. NPDC059335
GGGTCGCCGGCGCACGGCCCCCCCGCGGGGGGGGGTGGGTGGGGGGCCCCGTGGGGGGAGGGCTCAGCCCGGCAGGAGGGTGGACGGGTCGTCGCGCAGCGCGGTGCACACCGCGCGCAGTCCCGTGGCCAATTGCTCGATCTGCTCGTCGGTGATGAACACCGACGGCTCGAACCTCAGCGTGTGCGAGGCGCTCGCGGTCGGGAAGACGCGCACGTGGTGGGCGTTGAGCAGGTAGCCCGCCAGCACGTAGCCGAGCAGGCCCTGCCCGGCCAGCTCGCCCACCGGCCCCGGCGCGCCGGTCTGGTCCCGGAACTCCAGCCCGAGCATGAGGCCCTTGCCCCGCACGTCGGCCACGACGG
This sequence comes from Actinosynnema sp. NPDC059335, assembly GCF_042752395.1. Taxonomy (NCBI): domain Bacteria; kingdom Bacillati; phylum Actinomycetota; class Actinomycetes; order Pseudonocardiales; family Pseudonocardiaceae; genus Actinosynnema; species Actinosynnema sp. NPDC059335. Next base: position 363 of record NZ_JBHYXZ010000108.1, read on the forward strand.
TCGGGAACTCCTCCCGCACCGCGCGCAGCGCCGACTCCAGCGCCGCCCCGCGCTCGACCGCGCGCCCGCAGACGTCGATCGACTCGACCAGCTCGATCACGCGCGTCCCGATGTGGCAGGAGAACGCGTCCTTCGCGAACGTGGAGCTGTGCACCAGCTCGAAGTCCGGCACGTACGTCGACTGCCGGATCAGCGTCACCGCCGACTTGGCGACGCCGCCGCCGATGGCCTTGGCCAGCAGCACGTAGTCGCCGAGCAGCCCGACGTGCGACGAGGCGAAGAACGCGCCCGTGCGGCCGACGCCGGTCTGGATCTCGTCCACGACCACCGGGAAGCCGCCCGCGTCGGCCGCGGCGCGGATGTCGGCCGCGACCTCGCGGTCGAGCACGTGGATGCCGCCCTCGCCCTGGATCGGCTCGACGAAGAACGCCGCGATCACCGGCAGGTCCCGCTCGACCAGCCGGCCGTCCCGGACGTCGAGCAGCGTGACGCGGCACGCCTCGACCTCCTTGGCGACCTCGCCGCCGGACACGAACCGCGCCTGCACGGCCAGCGTCCGGAACGGCAGCCGGTAGCCCGCGTTGTGGGTCAGCTGCACGCTGCCCGCGAGCTTGCCGTGGAAGGAGCCCTCCAGGGTGAGGAACACCGGCGGCGTCCCGTACCGGGCCTCGTTGTGCTCGCGCACCCGTTCGGCCAGGTCGGCGGGCGCGTCGGCCAGGTGCGCCTCGATCTCGTCCCGCACCGCGGCCACCCGCGCGCCCCGCGCCATCTCGGCGTGCTTCAGGGCGATCTCGACGGCCTCCGCGCCGGTGCTGGCGAAGATCGCCGAGTACGGCTCGTCGGCGCCGAACTCGCGCCGCAGCACGCGGTTGAGCGCCAGGGCCAGCTCGTTGGCGTAGGGGTGGTAGGAGAACTGCGCGTGCACCGGCGCCTGCTGCGCCAGCAGCTCGTGGGCGCGGGCCACGACGTCGGGGTGGTTGTGGCCCAGGACCAGCGAGCCGTAGCCGCCGACGAAGTCGACCACCGGCACCTCGTCGCCGGACGGCTTGCGCCACCACAGCGTGTCCGCCTCGCCGCGCACGTACTCGGCGTCCAGCCCCAGTTGGGCCAGCAGTCCGCCCAGGTGCGCCTCGGCCAGTCGCGGCTCCATGTCAGTTGTCGCCGTACGGGTTGTCGATGGCGTAGCGCCACTTGCCGTCCGGGCCCTTGCGCAGCACGTCCAGGCCCGTGCCGGACAGCGTCTCCTCGCCCTCGGCGTCGATCTGCCAGTCCACGACCAGCAGCGCCGTGTCGCCGGTCACGTACGACTCCTTGACCTCGGCGCGCATGACCGGCCGCTTGGCCATGAAGTCCTTCACGGCCTGCGCGTGCTCGTCGCCGCTGAGGGGCTTTTCCGGGTCCCACACCGACACCGCGTCCTCGGTGTAGAGGGACAGGACGACGTCGACGTCACCCGAGTTCATCGCGCGGACGTAGAGGGCGGTCATTTCGGTGGCGTCGTCGGGCAGCGTGAAGTTCGCGGTCATGGGGACCAGTCCTTTTCCGGTGGTTGGTCGGAATGACGGCCCGACGCTAACCAGGGCGCGGTCACGCGCCGGTAACTCGCCGATCGGAGAACGCCCGACGACCGTTTCGTGACTGGGGTCGTGCAATTCCTCGGTAGAACCGGTGGTCGAAAACCATCCCGCTCGCGGAGGACTTGTCGATGACGAACCTGGACGACACGGTCGCGGTGGTCGGTGTGTCCTGCCGGCTGCCCGGTGCGGCCGACCCGGCCGCGTTCTGGCGGCTGCTGCGCGACGGCCTGGACGTGGTGACCGAGGTGCCCGCGGACCGGTGGGAGGCGCTGTCGCCGGAGACCAGGGCCGTGCGCGGCGCGCGGTTCGGCGCGTTCCTGGACGGGGTCGGCGACTTCGACGCCGGGTTCTTCGGCATCTCGCCCCGCGAGGCCGCCGCCACCGACCCGCAGCAGCGGCTGGTGCTGGAGCTGGCCTGGGAGGCGTTGGAGGACGCGGGCATCGTGCCGGGCTCCCTGGCGGGCACGGCCGCGTCGGTGTTCGTGGGCTCGTTGCGCGACGACTACGCCGGGCTGGTGCTCGGGCGCGGCGCGATCACGCAGCACACCAACACCGGCACGCACCGCGGCATCATCGCCAACCGGGTGTCGTACGCGCTGGACCTGCGCGGGCCGAGCGTGGTGGTGGACACGGCGCAGTCGTCGTCGCTGGTGGCGGTGCACCTGGCGGCGGAGAGCGTGCGCAGCGGCGAGTCGCCGCTGGCGCTGGCGGCGGGCGTGAACCTGAACATCCTGGGCGAGGGCGCGCTGGGGGCCGAGCAGTTCGGCGGCCTGTCGCCGGACGGCCGGTGCTTCACGTTCGACGCCCGCGCCAACGGGTACGTGCGCGGTGAGGGCGCGGCGGTGCTCGTGCTGAAGCCGCTGCGCGCCGCGCTGGCCGACGGTGACGACGTGTACGCGGTGATCCGGGGCAGCGCGGTCAACAACGACGGCGCGACGCCGGGCCTGACCGTGCCGCGGCCGGCGGCGCAGGCGGCGGTCGTGCGGGCGGCGCAGCGGCGGGCCGGGGTGGAGCCGGAGGCGGTGCAGTACGTGGAGCTGCACGGCACCGGCACGCCGGTCGGCGACCCGATCGAGGCGGCCGGGCTGGGCGAGGTCTTCGCCGACCGCGCCGAGCCGCTGCCGGTGGGGTCGGTGAAGACGAACGTCGGGCACCTGGAGGGCGCGGCCGGCGTGGTCGGCCTGCTGAAGGCGGTGCTCGCCATCCGGCACCGGGAACTGCCCGCGAGCCTGAACTTCGCCACGCCGAACCCGGAGGTGAAGCTGACCGAGCACAACCTGACCGTCCACACGGGACGCTCGGCGTGGCCGCACCCGGACCGCCCGCTGGTGGCGGGGGTCAGCTCGTTCGGCATGGGCGGCACGAACTGCCACGTGGTGGTCGCCGAACCACCCGCCCGCACAAGGGGAACCGCCGACGCCGGAGAACCGCGCGCCGTCGCGCCGGGAACGGCCGCCGCTGAGCCGGCCGCCGCTGAGCCGACCGCCGCCGCACCGGGAACGACCGCCGCTGAGGCGACTGCCGCCGCGCCGGAGCCGGCCGGCGAAACCGCTGCCGCCGCGCCGGAACTGGCCGGTGCGGCGTCGAAGCCGGTCGCCGCCGGCCCTGAAGCGGTCGCCGCGACCGTGGCCGAGCCCGGAGCAACCGGTGCCGGCGAGGCGGCGGGGTTCGCGCTCGTGCCCGTGTCCGGGCGGACGCCCGAGGCGTTGCGGGCGCACGCGGCGCTCCTGCGCGACACCGCGGGCGAGCCGCGCGACCTCGGCCACTCCCTCGCCACCACCCGCACGTCCTTCGAGCACCGGGCCGTCGTCATCGCGTCCGACCGGTCCTCCCTGGACACCGGCCTCGACGCCGTCGCCGCCGGCATGCCCGCGGCCAACGTGGTGACCGGCTCGGTCGAGGACGGCACGCTCGGCGTCGTCTTCACCGGGCAGGGCGCGCAGCGGGTCGGCATGGGCGCGGAGCTGTACCGCCGCTTCCCGGTGTTCGCGGCCGCCTTCGACGACGTCCTCGCCCACCTCGACCCCGGCCTGCGCGACGTCATCGCCACCGGCGAGGGGCTGGACGACACCGCGTGGACCCAGCCCGCCCTGTTCGCGGTCGAGGTCGCCGCCTACCGGCTGGCCGAGTCGTGGGGCCTGCGGCCGTCCGTCGTGCTGGGCCATTCCATCGGCGAGATCGCCGCCGCCCACGTGGCCGGCGTCCTGTCCCTGCCCGACGCCTGCGCCCTGGTGAGCGCGCGCGGCAGGCTCATGGGCGCGTTGCCGGCGGGCGGCGCGATGGTCGCGGTGGAGGCGGCCGAGGAGGAACTGGACCTGCCGGACGGCGTCGCGCTCGCCGCGGTCAACGGGCCGCGGTCGGTCGTCCTGTCCGGACCCGAGGACGCCGTCCTCGCCTACACCGACACCCTCACCGCGCACCGCACCAAGCGGCTGACCGTCAGCCACGCCTTCCACTCGCCGCTCATGGACCCGATGCTGGACGCGTTCCGGGAGGTCGTGCGCGGCCTGGCGTTCCACCCGCCGGTCATCCCGGTGGTCTCGACCGTCCACCCCGACGCCGACCTCACCGACCCCGAGCACTGGGTCCGCCAGGTCCGCGAACCCGTCCGGTTCCTCCAGGCGCTGCGCCGGCTGGACGTCACGACCCTGGTCGAGGCCGGGCCGGACGGCGTCTGCTCGGCCATGGCCGCCGACGCGGGCATCCGCGCGTTCCCGCTCATGCGCAAGGGCCACGACGAGACCACCACCGCCCTGACCGCGCTCGCCGCCGCCCACACCCGCGGTGTCGCCGTGGACTGGACGGCCCTGCCCGGCGGTCGCCGGATCAAGCTGCCCACCTACCCGTTCCAGCGCGAACGGCACTGGATCGGGGAACAGGCCGCCCCGACCGCGCCGGCGGCCCGGCCGACCGACGTCGACGAGCTGGTCGTGCACCACGTCGCCGCCGTGCTCGGCGCGGACCCCCGCAAGGTCGACCCGCGCCGCCCCTTCCGCGACCTGGGCTTCGACTCCCTCATGGGCGTGCGGCTGCGCGAGGACCTGGCCGCCGCGACGGGCCGCGACCTGCCCACCGGGCTGCTGTTCGAGCACCCGACCCCGCAGGCGGTGATCGCCTACCTGCGGCACGAGGACGTGACCGACGACGTCGTCACGCCGGAGCACTCGCACGAACCGATCGCCATCGTCGGCATGGCGTGCCGCTTCCCCGGCGGGGTGGAGTCGCCGGAGGACCTGTGGCGGCTGGTGGCCGAGGGTCGGGACGCGATCGGCCCGTTCCCCACCGACCGGGGCTGGCCCGGCGACCTGTACCACCCCGACCCGGACCGCTCGGGCGCGACCTACGTCCGCGAGGGCGGGTTCCTGTCCGGCGCGGGCGAGTTCGACCCGGCCTTCTTCGGCATCTCGCCGCGCGAGGCGCTGGCCATGGACCCGCAGCAGCGGTTGCTGCTCCAGACCGCGTGGGAGGCCGTCGAACGCGCGGGCATCGACCCGGAGTCGCTGCGCGGCAGCCGGACCGGCGTGTTCGTCGGCGGCACGGCGGCCGACTACGGGCCCCGCATGCACGAGGCGTCCGAGCAGGCCGAGGGGCACGTGCTGACCGGCGCGACGCCGAGCGTGATGTCCGGCCGCATCGCCTACCAGCTCGGCCTGGTCGGGCCCGCGCTCACCGTGGACACCGCGTGCTCGTCGTCCCTGGTGGCCCTGCACCTCGCGGTGCGGTCGCTGCGCAGCGGCGAGTCCAGCGCCGCCATCGCAGGCGGCGTCACGGTCATGGCCACGCCCGGCATGTTCCTGGAGTTCTCCCGCCAGCACGGCCTGGCCGCCGACGCCCGCTGCAAGTCGTTCGGCGCGGACGCGGACGGCACGGCGTGGGCCGAGGGCGTCGGCATGGTGCTGCTGGAACGCCTCTCCGACGCCCGCCGCCACGGCCACCGCGTGCTGGCGGTCATCCGGGGCAGCGCGATCAACTCCGACGGCGCGTCCAACGGCCTCACCGCGCCCAACGGCCGGTCGCAGCAGCGGGTCATCCGCCAGGCGCTCGCGGACGCCGGGCTCGCGCCGCAGGACGTCGACCTGGTCGAGGCGCACGGCACCGGCACGTCACTGGGCGACCCGATCGAGGCCGAGGCCATCCTCGCCACCTACGGCCGCGACCGCGACGAGCCGCTGCGGCTCGGGTCGCTGAAGTCCAACATCGGCCACGCGCAGGCGGCGGCCGGCGTGGGCGGCGTGATCAAGCTGGTGGAGGCCATGCGGCACGGCGTCATGCCGCGCACCCTGCACGTCACCGAGCCGACGCCGAAGGTCGACTGGACCCGGGGCCGCGTCGAGCTGCTGACCGAGGCCCGCGAGTGGTCGACCGACCGGCCGCGGCGCGCGGGCATCTCGTCGTTCGGCATCAGCGGCACGAACGCGCACCTGGTGCTGGAGCAGGGCGACGCCACCGAGCCGACGCGCGCCGAGGTGACCACGCCCGTGCCGTGGGTGGTCAGCGGCCGCGACGCCGACGCCGCCCTCGCCGGCCTGGACCGCGTCCGGGGCCGGACCGACGTGGCCGAGGTGGCCCGCGCGCTGGCCGGGCGCACCCGGTTCGACCACCGGGCCGTGGTCGTCGGCGTCACGCCGGAGGACTTCGCGACCGCCGCGCCGCTCACCGGCCACGCGACGCCGGGCGGCCGCACGGCGGTGCTGTTCACCGGCCAGGGCGCGCAGCGCGCGGGCATGGGACGCGAGCTGCACGAGGCGTTCCCGGTGTTCGCCCGCGCCCTGGACGAGGTGGCCGACGCCTTCGCGCCGCACCTGGACGTGCCGCTGACGGAGCTGATGTTCGGCGACCGGCCGGAGCTGCACGAGACCCGCTTCACCCAGCCCGCGCTGTTCGCCTTCGAGACCGCCCTCTACCGGCTGGCCGAGCACCACGGGCTGAAGGCCGACCTGGTGGCCGGGCACTCCGTCGGCGAGCTGGTCGCCGCCCACGTCGCCGGCGTGCTCACGCTGGAGGACGCGGCCAAGCTGGTCGCCGCCCGCGGCCGGCTCATGCAGTCGGCCCGGCAGGGCGGCGCGATGATCTCCGTGGAGGCGGCCGAGACCGACCTGGGCGCACTGCCGCCGGGCGTGGCGCTCGCGGCCGTCAACAGCCCGACCTCGCTGGTGCTCGCGGGCGACGAAGACGCCGTCACGGCGTTCGCCGAGCGGTTCCCCCGCGCCCGCAGGCTCAAGGTCAGCCACGCGTTCCACTCCGCGCACATGGACGAGGTGCTGGCCGAGTTCCGCGCGGTCGCCGCGACGGTGACCCACCACGACGCGCGCATCCCCGTCGTCTCGACGGTGACCGGCGAGGTGCTGGACCCGGACGCCGACCACTGGACGCGCCAGATCCGCGCCACGGTCCGCTTCCTGGACGCCGTGCGCGGCCTGGAGCGGCACGGCGCGTCGGTGTTCGTGGAGGTCGGCCCGGACGCGGTGCTCGCGCCCCTGGCGCAGGCCGCGGGCGTCACGGCGGTGGCGCTCGGGCGCAAGGGACGCCCGGAGCCCGCCACGGCGGTGTGGGGCCTGGCGCACGCGCACGCCCACGGCGCGCCGCTGGACGTGGCGTCGTTCGTGCCCGACGCGGCCCCGGCCGAGGACGTGCCGACCTACCCGTTCCGGCGCGACCACTACTGGCTCACCTCCCAGCCGCGCGCCGCGGGACTGGTGACCACGGCGGTCGAGCTGGCCGAGCGGGACGAGGTCGTGCTCACCGGCGAGGTGTCGCTGACCGCCCAGCCGTGGTTGGCCGGTCACGTCGTCAACGGTTCGGTGCTGGTCCCCGGCACGGCGTTCCTGGAGCTGGCGCTCGCGGCGGGGGAGCGGGTCGGCCTGCCCCGGGTCGAGGACCTGACCCTGGAGGCGCCGCTCGTCGTGCCGGCCACCGGCTCGGTGCCGGTGCAGGTCACCGTGCGGGACGGCAGGTTCACCGTGCACTCCCGGCAGGACACCTGGCAGCGCCACGCCTCGGGCGCGCTGGCCGCGGCCGAGGGCGCGGTGGAGGCGTTCCCGTGGCCGCCGGACGCCGTCGAGGAGCCGGTGGACGACGCCTACGACCGGCTGGCGGAGCTGGGCTACGACTACGGCGACCCGTTCCGCGGTCTGCGCGCGATGTGGCGCGACGGGGACGTGGTCTACGCCGAGGTCGCGATCACCGCGCCGGCCAAGGGCTTCGCGGTGCACCCGGCACTGCTGGACGCCGTGCTGCACCCGCTGGTGCTGGACCCGGCCGGACCGGGCCGGATCAGGCTGCCGTTCGCGTGGAGCGGGGTGGAGCTGAACGCGGCCGGCGCGACCGGGCTGCGGGTGCGGATCACGCCCGCCGGCGGCGACACGTTCGCCGTGGACGTGGCCGACTCGGGCGGCGTGCCGCTCGGGCGCATCGAGGGCATCACGCTGCGCGCCGTCGCCAAGGACGGCCTCGCGGCCGGCTCCACGTTCACCGTGACGTGGACCGAGGTCGCCGGGGACGAGCCGGTGGGCGACGTGGTCGTCGTGCCGCCCGCCGCGACCGACGACCCGCGGGTGGCCGTGCGCCGCGCGTTGGGGCTGGTGCAGGAGTGGCTGGCCGAGGACCACGACCCGGGCGACCGGCTGGTGTTCCACACCCGGCGCGCCGTCGCCGCCGTGCCGGGCGAGCCGGTGGACGACCTGGCCAACGCCGCCGTGTGGGGCCTGGCGCGGGTCGTGCAGTCCGAGCACCCGGACCGGGTGGTCGTGGTGGACGCCGAGGACGCCGACGCGGTGCCCGCCGCCGTGGCGACCGGCGAGCCGCAGGTCGCGGTGCGGGACGGCCGGTTCCTCGTGCCGCGCCTGACCCGGACCGAGCTGGGCGAGCCCGTGCGGCTGCACGGCACCGTGCTGGTCACCGGCGGCACGGGCGGGCTGGGCGCGCTGGTCGCCCGGCACCTGCACGCCCACCACGGCGTGCGCGACCTGCTGCTGGTCAGCAGGCGGGGCCTGGACGCGCCGGGCGCGCGGGAGCTGGCCGAGGAGCTGGGCGCGCGCGTGGCCGCGGTGGACGTGGCGGACCGCGAGGCGCTGGCCGACCTGCTGGCCGGCGAGCGGATCACCGCCGTCGTGCACGCCGCCGGCCTGCTGGACGATGCCACCACGACCGCGTTGACCGACGAGCAGGTGGACCGGGTGCTCGCGCCCAAGGCGCTGGCCGCCCGCCACCTGCACGAGCTGGTCGGCGAGGTCGAGGCGTTCGTGCTGTTCTCCTCGATCTCCGGCGTGCTCGGCACGGCGGGCCAGGGCAACTACGCGGCCGCGAACACCTACCTCGACGCCCTGGCCGCCCACCGCCGCGCGCAGGGCCTGCCCGCCGTGTCGCTGGCGTGGGGCCTGTGGGGCGCGGGCATGGGCGAGACGTTGGGCGAGGCGGACCTGGCCCGCTGGGCGCGGTCCGGCATCGCGCCGCTGGACCCCGGCCGCGGCCTGGCGCTGCTGGACCGGGCGCTCGCGGGCGACGCCGCGCTGCTCGTCCCGGCCGCGCTGGAACCGTCGCGGGTGGACGCCGACGTGGCGCCCGCGCCGCTGCGCGGCCTGGTGCGGCGGCGTGCCGCCAGGACCACGTCCACCACGTTGACCGAGGCGAACGCGCTGGACCTGGTGCGGTCGCTGGCCGCCGCCGCGCTGGGCCACGCGGACGGCTCGGCGGTGGACCCGGAGAAGGCGTTCCGGGAGCAGGGCTTCGACTCGCTGGCGGGCGTGGACCTGCGCAACCGGCTCATCGCGGCGACCGGGCGCAAGCTGCCCTCCACGCTGGTGTTCGACCACCCGACGCCGACCGCGCTGGCCGCGTTCCTGGTGGCGGGCGCGAAGAAGGTGGAGCGCAAGGCGGCGGTCCGCGCGGACGAGCCGATCGCGATCGTCGGCATGGCCTGCCGCTACCCGGGCGGCGTGCGCTCGCCGGAGGACCTGTGGCGGCTGGTCGCCGAGGGCCGGGACGCGATCTCGGAGTTCCCGACCAACCGGGGCTGGGACGTGGACGCGCTGTACGACCCGGACCCGGAGAAGCTCGGCACGACCTACACCCGGCACGGCGGGTTCCTGCACGACGCGGACCTGTTCGACGCGGCGTTCTTCGGCATGTCGCCCCGCGAGGCGCTGGCCACCGACCCGCAGCAACGCCTGCTGCTGGAAACGGCGTGGGAGGCGTTCGAGGACGCGGGCATCGACCCGACGACCTTGCGCGGCAGCCGCTCCGGCGTGTTCACCGGCGTCATGTACGACGACTACGCCTCACGCCTGCCCGAGACGCCCGACGAGGTGGAGGGCTTCCTGCTGGCGGGCAACACCTCCAGCGTGATCTCCGGCCGGCTCGCCTACACCTACGGCCTGGAGGGCCCGGCGATCACGGTGGACACCGCGTGCTCGTCGTCGCTGGTCGCGCTGCACCTGGCGGCGAACGCGCTGCGGCAGGGCGAGTGCGACCTGGCGCTGGCCGGCGGCGTCACGGTGATGGCGGGCCCCAGCACGTTCGTGGAGTTCTCCCGGCAGCGCGGGCTGTCGCCCGACGGGCGCTGCAAGTCGTTCTCCGCCGACGCGGACGGCACCGGCTGGTCGGAGGGCGTCGGCCTGCTGGTGGTCGAACGGCTCTCCGACGCCCGCAAGCGCGGCCACCGCGTGCTCGCCGTGCTCCGCGGCTCGGCGGTCAACTCCGACGGCGCGTCCAACGGCCTCACCGCGCCCAACGGGCCCGCGCAGGAACGCGTGATCCAGGCGGCGCTCGCCTCGGCCGGGCTGTCGCCCGCCGACGTGGACCTGGTCGAGGCGCACGGCACCGGCACCACGCTCGGCGACCCGATCGAGGCGCAGGCGCTCCTGGCCACCTACGGGCAGGACCGCGAGGAGCCGCTTCGGCTGGGCTCGCTGAAGTCCAACATCGGGCACGCCCAGGCGGCGGCCGGCGTCGGCGGCATCATCAAGGTGGTGCAGGCGATGCGGCACGGCGTCATGCCGCGCACCCTGCACGTCGGCGAGCCGTCGCCGCACGTGGACTGGTCGTCCGGTGCGGTGGAGCTGTTGACCGAGGCGCGGGAGTGGCGGGTCGACCGGCCGCGGCGGGCGGCGGTGTCGTCGTTCGGCATCAGCGGCACCAACGCGCACGTCGTGCTCGAACAGGCGCCGGAGCCGGCGCCGGCCGACCGCGTCACGCCCGAGCTGGTGCCGTGGGTGCTGTCCGCCCGCGACGACGAGGCGTTGCGGGCCCAGGCCGCCGCCCTGCACGCCCACCTGACCGAGCACCCCGACCTGGACCCGGCCGACGTCGGCCTCACCCTGTCCCGGCGGGCGCTGCTGGACCGCCGCGCGGTCGTCTTCGGCCGGGACGCCCTGCTCGGCGAGCTGACCGCCGGCGACGGCGCGGGCCGCGGCAAGATCGCGTTCCTGTTCACCGGGCAGGGCAGCCAGCGGGCCGGCATGGGCCGCGAGCTGTACGCGTCCTCGCCGGTGTTCCGGCAGGCGTTGGACGAGATCTGCGCCCACCTCGACCCGGTGCTGGACCGCCCGCTGCGGGCCGTGCTGTTCGCCGAGCCGGACTCCGCGGACTCCGCGCTGCTGGGCCAGACCGCGTTCACCCAGGCCGCGCTGTTCGCGCTCGAAGTGGCGTTGTTCCGGTTCGTGGAGCACCACGGCGTGCGCCCGGACCACCTGTTCGGCCACTCGGTCGGCGAGGTCGCCGCCGCGCACGTCGCCGGGGTGTTCGACCTGGCCGACGCGTGCACGCTGGTCGCCGCGCGCGGCCGGGCCATGCAGTCGGCGCGCGACGACGGCGCGATGGCCGCGATCGAGGCGACCGAGGAGGAGGTGCGCGCGTCGCTGACCGGCGACCTCGCGGTGGCCGCGGTGAACGCGCCGCGCTCGACCGTGGTCTCCGGTGACGCGCAGGCCGTGGCCCGCGTGGTCGCCGAGTGGTCCGCCCGGGGCCGCCGCACCCGCCGGCTGCCGGTCAGCCACGCGTTCCACTCCCCGCACATGGACGACGTGCTCGACGCGTTCCGCGCCGACCTGGCCGACGTGGTGTTCCGCGAGCCGCGGATCACGCTGGTCTCGGAGGTCACCGGCGAGGTGGCCACGGTGGAGCAGCTCCGGTCGCCGGAGTACTGGGTGCGCCACATCCGCGAGGCCGTGCGCTACCTCGACGGTGTGCGCACGCTGGAACGGCTCGGGACCACCGAGTTCGTGGAGCTGGGGCCGGACGGGGTGCTGACCGCGCTCACCCGGCAGTGCCTGGAGGGCGAGCCGGGGTCGGCCGTGACGTTGCTGCGCGCCGGTCGGCCGGAGCTGGAGCACGCCCTGTCCGCGTTGGGCGTCCTGCACACCCGCGGCATCCCGGTCGCGTGGGACTTCGGCGACGCCCGGCCCGTGCCGCTGCCGACCTACCGGTTCCAGGGCCGCCGGTTCTGGCTGGACGCGCCACGCGCCTCGCGGTCCGCGAACGCGCTGGGCCTGTCCGACCCGCGCCACCCGCTGCTCGGCGCGGCCGTCGAACTGAGCGGCGGCGACACCGTCGTGCTGACCGGGCGCGTGTCGGCGGCCACCGACCGCTGGCTCGCCGATCACCGCGTGCGGGACGACGTGCTGCTGCCCGGCACCGCGTTCGCCGAGCTGGCGCTGGCCGCCGGCGCGTACTCGGGCCACCCGCACCTGGCCGAGCTGACCCTGTCCGCGCCGCTCGTGCTGGGCGCCGCGCAGCTCCAGGTGACGGTCGGCGCGCCGGAGTCCGGGCGGCGGCCGGTCACCATCCACTCGCGGCCGGACGACTCCGCGCCGTGGGAGCAGCACGCGACCGGCGTGCTGACCGACGAGCCGCCCGCCCCGGCGGCGTTCGACTGGCCCGCCGACGCCGAGCCGATCGACCTCGACGGCGTCTACGACCGCTTGGCCGACCACGGCTACCACTACGGCCCGGCGTTCCAGGGGCTGACGGCGTTGCGCCGGGACGGCGACGACCTGTTCGCCGAGCTGAAGCCGCAGGACGGCGGCGGGTTCCTGGTGCACCCGGCGGTGCTCGACGCCGCCCTGCACGCGCTGCTGCCCGGCGTGGCGGACGACGACGCCCCGGCCGTGCTGCCGTTCGCGTGGAGCGGGGTGACGGTGCACTCGACCGCGGCGGCGGTGCGCGCGCGGCTGACCCGGCGGGGTTCGTCGGTGTCGCTGGCGCTGGCCGACGCGGCCGGCCGGCCGGTGCTGACCGTGGACGAGCTGGCGTTGCGGCCGCTGGGCGGGCGCGCGGTGCGCGACGGGCTGCACGCGCTGACGTGGCGGCCGGTGACCGTGCCCGCCGACCTGCCGCCGCACGGCCTGGCCGTGCACCGGGTGCCGGACCTGCCGGCGCGGGAGGCGGTCCACCACACGCTCGACGTGCTGCGGCGCGCGGACGGCCCGCTCGCGGTCGTGGTGCGCGACGGGTTGGAGCACGCGGCGGTGCGCGGGTTGGTGCGCAGCGCCCAGGCGGAGCAACCCGGCCGGTTCGTGCTGGTCACCGCGGGCGCGGCGGACACGCCGCCGAAGGGCGGTGACCCGCTGGAGACCCCGGACGCCGGCGATGCGCCGCTGAACGCCGCCGACACGGCGCACGACACCGCGGACGCGTCGCCGAACAGGGCGGATGCCGGGAGCGCGGTGCCGGACACCGCGTTGCTGGACACCGCGCTGCGGCTGGGCGAGCCCGAGGTCGCGGTGCGCGGCGGCGAGGTGCTGGTGCCCCGCCTGGCCCGCACGCCGTCCGCCGACCGCCCCGTCGACTGGGGCGACGGTCCGGTGCTGATCACCGGCGCGACCGGCGCGCTGGGCGCGATCCTGGCCCGGCACCTGGTCACCGCGCACGGCGTGCGGGAGCTGGTGCTGCTGAGCCGGCGCGGCCCGGACGCGCCGGGCGCGGACCGGCTGGTCGCCGGGCTGGACGCGACCGTGCACCTGGTGGCGTGCGACGCGGCCGACCGGGACGCGCTGGCCGCCGTGGTCGCGCGGCACCGGCCGACGGCCGTGGTGCACACCGCGGGCGTGGTGGACGACGGCACGCTGGCCGGGCTCACCGCCGAGCAGGTGGACCGGGTGCTGCGGCCCAAGGTGGACGCGGCCTGGAACCTGCACGAGCTGGTCGGCGACGTGTCGGCGTTCGTGCTGTACTCCTCCGTCGCGGGCCTGCTCGGCACCGCCGGCCAGGCCAACTACGCCGCCGGCAACAGCTACCTGGACGCGTTGGCCGAGCACCGGCAGGCCCTCGGGCTGCCGGCGACCTCGCTCGCGTGGGGCCTGTGGGAGACCGAGAGCGAGCTGTCCGGCGGTCTGTCCGACGTGGACCTGCGGCGGTTGGCCCGGTCCGGGCTCACGCCGTTGGCCGCGGCCGAGGCGATGGACCTGTTCGACGCCGCCCTCGCGCACGGCGCGCCCGTGCTCGCCGTGACCAGGTTCGACCAGGCGGCGCTGCGCGGCCGGGACGACCTGCCCGCCGTGCTGCGCGACCTGGTGCGGGTGCGCCGGGCCGCGCCGAAGGCCGCCGCCGAGCCGGCCGACCTGCCCGCGCTGGTGCGGGCCCAGGTCGCGGCCGTGCTCGGGCACGACGACCCGGACGCCGTCGACCCGCGGCGGGCGTTCACCGAACTCGGCTTCGACTCGCTGACGGCCGTCGAGCTGCGCAACCGGCTCGGCGCGGCCACGGGGCTCACGCTGCCGACGACGGTGGTGTTCGACCACCCGAGCCCGCACGCGCTGGCCGAGCACCTGCGGTCGCTGACGACCGTCGAAGAGGAATCGCTGGTGGACCGCCTGGAGGCGGCCGTGCGGGCGGGCGAGCTGGACGACACCGCGCTGGACCGGCTGCGCGCCCTGCTCGGCGCGGGCCCGGCACTGGACCCCGACCTCGACTCCGCTGACGACGAGGCGTTGTTCGCGCTGGTCGACGAGCTGGACTAGGAGACGACGTGGCTGACGAGAACAAGCTCCGCGACTACCTCAAGCGGGCCATCGCCGACGCGCGGGACGCCCGGAGGCGGTTGAAGGAGGTCGAGGACCGCGACCAGGAGCCGGTGGCGATCGTCGGCATGGCCTGCCGCTACCCCGGCGGCGTGGAGACGCCCGACGACCTGTGGCGGCTCGTGGCCGAGGGCCGGGACGCGATCACGCCGTTCCCGACCAACCGCGGCTGGCCCGCCGACCTGCACGACCCCGACCCGGAGCGGGTCGGCCGGTCCACCACCGGCCACGGCGGGTTCCTGCACGACGCCGACCGGTTCGACGCCGAGTTCTTCGGCCTGTCGCCGCGCGAGGCGCTGGCCGTGGACCCGCAGCAGCGGCTGCTGCTGGAGACGAGCTGGGAGAGCGTGGAGAGCGCGGGCATCGACCCGGAGTCGTTGCGCGGCAGCCGGACCGGCGTGTTCGTCGGCGTGATGTACAACGACTACGGCTCGCGCCCGAACCTGCCGCCCGACGGCGTCGAGGGCTACCTGTTCAGCGGCAGCGCGGGCAGCATCGCGTCCGGCCGGCTGGCGTACACGTTCGGCCTGGAGGGGCCGACGCTGACCGTGGACACGGCGTGCTCGTCGTCGTTGGTGGCGGTGCACCTCGCGGCGAACGCGCTGCGCCGGGGCGAGTGCACGCTGGCGCTGGCGGGCGGCGCGACGGTGATGTCCACGCCGACCGCGTTCATCGAGTTCTCCCGGCTGCGCGGGCTCGCGTCCGACGGCCGCTGCAAGTCGTTCTCCGACCACGCCGACGGCACCGGCTGGGCCGAGGGCGTCGGCGTGCTGGTGCTGGAGAAGCTGTCCGACGCGCGCCGCAACGGCCACCGCGTGCTCGCGGTCATCCGGGGCAGCGCGGTCAACTCCGACGGCGCGTCCAACGGCCTGACCGCGCCCAACGGGCCCGCGCAGGAACGCGTGATCCGCAGCGCCCTGGCCGCCGCCGGCCTGTCGCCCGCGGACGTGGACCTGGTCGAGGCGCACGGCACCGGGACGACGCTGGGCGACCCGATCGAGGCTCGCGCGGTGCTCGCCACCTACGGCCGCGACCGGGACGAGCCGGTGCGGCTGGGCTCGCTGAAGTCGAACATCGGGCACGCCCAGGCGGCGGCCGGCGTCGGCGGGATCATCAAGGTCGCGCAGGCGATGCGGCACGGTCTGATGCCGCGGACCCTGCACGCGGAGGAGCCGTCCAGCCACGTCGACTGGACCTCCGGCAAGGTGGAGCTGCTCACCGAGGCGCGGGAGTGGCCGCGCGGGGAGCGGCCGCGCCGGGCCGGCGTGTCGTCGTTCGGGTTCGGCGGCACGAACGCGCACGTCGTGATCGAGGAGCCCGAGCCCGTCGAGGACGCGGGGGTGGCGCCGGACCCCGGCCTGCCGGTGCCGTTCGTGCTGTCCGGCCGCAGCCCGGAGGCGGTGGCGGCGCAGGCCCGGCGGCTCGCCGAGGCCGGTGTCGCCGGCCGGGACGCGGCGTTCACCCTCGCCACCCGCACCCCCATGCCCTACCGCGCGGCCGCGACCGACCTGCGGGACGTGCCCGTCGCGGCGATCCCGCCGCGCGGCAAGGTGGCGTTCGCCTTCACCGGGCAGGGCGCGCAGCGGGTGCGGATGGGGCTGGAGCTGGCGGCCGCGTACCCGGAGTTCGCCCGCGCGTTCGCCGAGGTGTGCGAGCACCTGCCGGTCCGGGAGGTGATCGAGTCCGGGGTGGACCTCGACCTCACCGGCAACGCCCAGCCGGCCCTGTTCGCGGTCGAGGTGGCGTTGTTCCGGCTGCTGGAGTCCTGGGGCGTGCGCCCGGACTTCCTGGTCGGCCACTCGATCGGCGAGCTGGCGGCCGCCCACGTCGCCGGGGTGCTGTCGCTGGCCGACGCGGCGAAGCTGGTCGCCGCGCGCGGCCGGCTGATGCAGGCGTTGCCGCCCGGCGGCGCGATGGTCGCCGTCCGGGCCGCGGAGGACGAGCTGGAGCTGCCCGACGGCGTGGCCGTCGCGGCCGTCAACGGTCCGCGCTCGCTGGTGCTGTCCGGCGAGGAGGAGGCGGTCCTCAAGGTCGCGGAAGGGTTGCGCGGCAAGCGGCTCGCGGTGAGCCACGCGTTCCACTCGCCGCTGATGGACCCGATGCTGGACGACTTCCGCGAGGTCGCCCGCGGCCTGACCTACCACCCGCCGCGGCTGCCCGTGGTGTCCACGGTCGGCCCGGACGCCGACTGGACCGACCCGGAGTACTGGGTGCGCCAGGTCCGCGCCGCGGTCCGCTTCCACGACGCCCTCACCACCCTGCGCGACCGCGACGTGCGCACGCTGGTCGAGCTGGGTCCGGACGCGGTGCTGTCCGGCCTCACCGCCGCCGCGTTCGACGACGTGAAGCCCGTGCCGCTGCTGCGGGCCGGCCACCCCGAACCGCTCACGGTCGCCACCGCGCTGGCCGACCTGCACGCGCGCGGCGTGGACCCGGACTGGGCCGCCGTGTTCCCCGGCGCGCGCAAGGTGCCGCTGCCGACGTACGCGTTCCAGCGCAAGCGGTTCTGGCTGGACGCGTCCACCGCCGGCGACGTGTCGGCGGCCGGCCTCACCTCGTCCGGGCACCCGCTGCTCGGCGCGGCGGTCGAGCTGCCGGACGGTTCCACCGTGCTCACCGGCAAGCTGTCCCTGGCCACCCACCCGTGGCTCGGCGAGCACCGCGTGCACGGCGCGGCCGTCCTGCCCGGCACGGCGCTGGTCGAGCTGGCGGGCGACGTCGCCGAGCTGACGATCACCTCGCCGCTGGTCGTCCCGGACACCGGCGCGGTGACCGTCCAGGTGGTCCGCACCGCCACGGCGGTGGAGGTCCACTCGCGCCGCGACGACGAGCCGTGGACCCTGCACGCCACCGGCGTGCCCGACCCGTCCGACGACGCGGCCGAGCACCTGACCGAGTGGCCGCCCGCCGCCGCCGAGCTGCCCGTGTCCTACGACGGCCTCGACCGGCACGGGTACGGCTACGGACCGCTGTTCCGGGGGCTGCGCAAGGTGTGGCAGGCCGACGGCGAGGTGTTCGCCGAGGTCTCGGCCGACGTGCCGACCGCCGGGTTCGCCGTGCACCCGGCGTTGTTCGACGCCGCGCTGCACCCGCTGCTGCCCGGCCTGGTCGAGGACGGCCCGGCCCGGCTGCCGTTCTCCTGGTCCGGCGTCCGGTTCCACGGCGCCGCGGGCACGGCGCTGCGCGTGCGGATCACCCCGACCGGCCCGGACTCGGTGGCGCTGCTGGTCGCCGACAGCACGGGCGCGCCGGTGGTGTCCGTCGCCGAGCTGGTCCTGCGCCCGCTCACCGGACCCGTGACCGGCGCGGGGCTGCTGTTCACGCCGACCACCCGCGCCGCGGGGACCCGCGTGGACGAGGTGTACGCCGTGCCCACCCCGGACGGCCCGGTGCCCGAGCAGGTCCGCCGCGTCACGCACGAGGTGCTGGACCGGCTCCGCGCGTGGGCGGCCGGATCGGGTGGCGTCCTGGGCGTCGAGGTCGGCGACGACCTGGCGCACGCGGCCGTCGCGGGGCTCGTCCGCAGCGCCGCGGCCGAGCACCCGGGCCGGTTCGCGCTGCTGCACCGGGGCGAGGCGGTCGAGACCGTGCTGACCCCGGCCCCGCGGCCCGGCCACGACGGTCCGACGTGGGACTCGGTCCTGGTCACCGGCGCGAGCGGCGCGCTCGGCGCGGCGATCGCCCGGCACCTGGTCACCCGGCACGGCGCGCGCAAGCTCGTGCTGCTCAGCCGCAGCGGCACGGCTCCCGCCGTCGAGGGGGCCGAGGTCGTGGCGGTGGCCTGCGACGCGGCCGACCGCGACGCGCTGGCCGCCGTGCTGGCCGAGCACCCGGTCACGGCCGTCGTGCACGCGGCGGGCCTGGTCGAGGACGGCACGCTGGAGGGCCTGACGCCGGAGCAGGTGGACCGCGTGCTGCGGCCCAAGGTGGACGCCGCGTGGCACCTGCACGAGCTGGCCGGGGACGTGGACGCGTTCGTGCTGTACTCGTCCATCGCGGGCGTGCTGGGCACCGCCGGGCAGGCGAACTACGCCGCCGGCAACACGTTCCTCGACGCGCTGGCCCGCCACCGGCACGCCCTCGGCCTGCCCGCGACGTCGCTGGCCTGGGGCCTGTGGGAGGCCGACAGCACGATGTCCGGCGGCCTGTCCGAGGTGGACCGCAACCGGATCCGGCGGCTCGGCCTCAAGCCGATCCCGGTCGACGCGGCGCTGGCGGCGTTCGACGCGGCCCTGACCACCGGCGAACCGGTGCTCGCGGTGACCGCCCTGGACCGGGCGGCGCTGCGCGAGGACCCGCACCCCGCGTTGCGGGAGCTGGCCCCGAAGCGCCGCGCGGCGCGCAAGCCGGCCTCCGCGCCCACGGACGTCCGCGCGCTCACGGACCTGGTGCGGTCCCACGTGGCGGCCGTCCTCGGGCACCCGGACCCGTCCGGCATCGACGCCCGGCGGGCGTTCACCGAGCTGGGCTTCGACTCGCTGACCGCGGTCGAGCTGCGCAACCGGCTCGCCGAGGCCACCGGGCGGCGGCTGCCCACCACGCTGGTGTTCGACCACCCGACGCCGGCCGCGCTGGCCGAGCACCTGGCGGGCGCGGTCAAACCGGCCGAGGAGGCGGTGACGGCGGCCGACGAGCCGATCGCGATCGTCGGCATGGCCTGCCGCTACCCGGGCGGCGTGCGCAGCCCGGAGGACCTGTGGGAGCTGGTCGCGCAGGGCCGTGACGCCATCGGCGACTTCCCGGCCAACCGCGGCTGGGACCTCGACCGCCTCTACCACCCCGACCCGAAGCACCCCGGCACCACCTACACCCGGCACGGCGGGTTCCTGCACGACGCCGACCTGTTCGACCCCGAGTTCTTCGGCATGTCGCCGCGCGAGGCGCTGGCGACCGACCCGCAGCAGCGGCTGCTGCTGGAGACCGCCTGGGAGGCGCTGGAACGCGGCGGCATCGACCCGACCTCGGTGCGCGGCACCAGGACCGGCGTGTTCACCGGCCTGATGTACCACGACTACGGCACCGGCGGCGCGCTGCCCCCGGAGCTGGAGGGCTACCTGGTCGGCGGCACGTCCGGCAGCGTCGCGTCCGGCCGCGTGGCCTACGCGCTCGGCCTCGAAGGGCCGGCCATCACGGTGGACACGGCGTGCTCGTCGTCCCTGGTGGCGCTGCACCTCGCGGTCGGCGCGCTGCGCCGCGGCGAGTGCGACCTGGCGCTGGCGGGCGGCGCGACCGTGATGGCCACGCCGACCGCGTTCGTGGAGTTCTCGCGGCAGCGCGGCCTGGCCCCGGACGGCCGCTGCAAGCCGTTCGCGGCGGCCGCCGACGGCACCGGCTGGGCCGAGGGCGTCGGCGTGCTGCTCGTGGAACGCCTCTCCGACGCGCGCCGCAACGGCCACCCCGTGCTGGCCGTCGTGCGCGGCACGGCGGTCAACTCCGACGGCGCGTCCAACGGCCTGACCGCGCCCAACGGCCCGGCGCAGCAACGCGTCATCCGCGCCGCGCTCGCCGCCGCCGGCCTGCGGCCGTCCGACGTGGACGCGGTGGAGGCGCACGGCACCGGCACCACGCTCGGCGACCCGATCGAGGCCGAGGCGCTGCTCGCGGTCTACGGCGGCGAGCGCGACCGGCCGCTGGCCCTGGGGTCGCTGAAGTCCAACATCGGCCACACCCAGGCCGCGGCGGGCGTCGGCGGCATCATCAAGGTGGTCGAGGCGATGCGGCACGGCGTGCTGCCGCGCACGCTCCACGTGGACGAGCCGTCGCCGCACGTGGACTGGTCGTCCGGCGCGGTGGAGCTGTTGACCGAGGCGCGGGAGTGGCGTTCGGACCGGCCGCGGCGGGCGGCGGTGTCGTCGTTCGGCATCAGCGGCACCAACGCGCACGTCGTGCTCGAACAGGCTCCGGCGGACACCGGGGCGGAGCGCGCGACCGGACCGGTGCCCGTGGTGGTGTCGGCCCGCACGCCGCAGGCGCTGGCCGACCAGCTCGACCGGCTGGCGGGCGTGGACGTCCCGGTCGCCGACCTCGCGCACACCCTCGGCGCCGGCCGCGCCCTGCTGGAGCACCGCGCCGTCGTCGCCGCCGAGCACCCGGCCGACCTGCGGGAGGCGGTGGTGCTGCCGAAGGTCCGCGACGGGCGCACCGCGTTCGTGTTCACCGGCCAGGGCGCGCAGCGCGTCGGCATGGGGCTGGAACTGGCCCGCGCGTTCCCGGTGTTCGCGCGGGCGTTCGAGGAGGTGTGCGCGCACCTGCCGGTGCGCGAGGCGATCGGGTCCGGCGACGGGCTCGACGACACCGGCACCGCGCAGCCCGCCCTGTTCGCGGTCGAGGTGGCGTTGTTCCGGCTGCTGGAGTCCTGGGGCGTGCGGCCGGACTTCGTCGCGGGCCACTCGATCGGCGAGATCGCCGCCGCCCACGTCGCCGGGGTGCTGTCGCTGGCCGACGCGGCCAAGCTGGTCGCCGCGCGCGGCCGGCTGATGCAGGCGTTGCCGGCCGGCGGGGCGATGGTCGCGGTGCAGGCCGCGGAGGAGGAGCTGGAGCTGCCCGAGGGCGTCGCCGTCGCGGCGGTGAACGGTCCGCGTTCGGTGGTGCTGTCCGGTGTGGAGGACGCGGTCCTCAAGGCAGCGGAGGGATTCCGCGGCAAGCGGCTCACGGTGAGCCACGCTTTCCACTCGCCGCTGATGGACCCGATGCTGGACGACTTCCGCGCGGTCGCCCGGGAGCTGACCTACCACGAGCCCACCGTCCCGGCCGTCTCCACGGTCACCGGCGACGAGGCCCGCTGGACCGACCCCGAGTACTGGGTGCGGCACGTGCGCGAGCCGGTGCGGTTCCACGACGCGGCCCGCACCCTGCTCGACCGGGGCGTGACGACGTTCGTGGAGGTGGGGCCGGACGCGGTCCTGACCGGCCTGCTGGCCGCCGTGCTGCCCGAGGGGCACGCCGCGCTGCCCGTGCTGCGCCGGGACCGGTCGGAGCACCGCACGGCCGTGGAGCTGTTCGCCCACCTGCACGCCAGGGGCGTGGCGGTGGACTGGTCGGCGTTCCCCGGCCGGCGGGCGGTGCTGCCGACCTACCCGTTCCAGCGCGAGCGGTACTGGCTCACCGCCAGGCCGCGCCCGACCGGCGGCCACCCCGTGCTCGACGCGGCGGTGCCGGTCGCCGGTCGTGACGAGGTGCTGTTCACCGGGACCGCGACCGAGCCGCTGACCGGCGCGGGCGTGGCCGACCTGGTGTGGCACGCGGGCCGCGAGGTCGGGTACCCGGTGGTGGACCTGGACGTCGTCGCGCTGCCCGGGGCCGGTCGGCTCCAGCTGACCGTCGGCGAGCCGGACGGCGACCGCCGGCCGGTGACCGTGCACGCGTGGCAGGACGGGTGGGTCGAGCAGGCCCGGGGCACGCTCACCGCCGGTCCCGCGATCGAGGCGGAGGTGGACCTGTCCCTGGTCGCGAGCGGCGACCTCGAACCCGCCGTGTGGCGCGGCCTGCGGGCGACCTCGGCCGGCGCCGCGGTGCGCCTGGACGGCTCGGTGTTCCGCGACGAGCAGGGCAACGAGGTCGCCCGGTTCGACTCGGTCGAGTTCCGCGCGCTGAACGGGGTGCCGGTGTACGAGGTGGACTGGGTGCCGGTGGAGCTGCCGCCGGTCGACGGGCCGGCGCCGGACGTGATCCGGGTGGAGTCGTGCGGCGACCCGATCACCACCGCGCACACCGGGACGCGGCAGGTGCTGGCCGGGCTGCGGGAGCGCGCGACGGGCACGGGCCGGGCGGTCGTGCTCACGCCCGACCCGGCGGACCCCGGCGTGGCGGCGGTGTGGGGCCTGGTGCGGGCCGCGCAGGTCGAGGCACCGGACCGGATCGTGCTGGTGGGCGGCCTGCCCGGCGACACGTCGAGCGGTGCCGGCTCGGCCGCGGCGAACGGCGGTTCGGCCGACGCGGCGAACGGATCGGTGCGGAGCGCCGGTTCGGCCGGGGCTGCGACGAATGGCGCGGCACCGAGCGCGGGTCCGGCTGCGGCGAATGGCGTGGCAGCGAGCGCGGTGGCCACCGGCGCTGGTTCGGCGGGCGCGGCGAACGGATCCCGGCCGAGCACGGGTCCGGCCGGGGCCGCCGCGAGCGGTGCGGCGTCGAGCCCGGTGCCCGGCGGTGCCACCGCGAGTGGCGCGGCGGGCAACGGCGCGGCGTCGAGCCCGGTGCCCGGCGTTGACCTGGCGGCCGTGCTCGCCTCGGTCGTCGCGTCCGGCGAGCCGCAGGTCGTGTTCCGCGACGGCCGGGCGTTCGCGCCCCGGTTGGTGCGGGTCACGGCGCAGGTCAGGCCCCTGCCCGAGGACGCCGTCGTGCACCGGCCGGCACCGCCCGCGCGGGCCGCGCTCGCGGCCCTCACCGACGACCTCCTCGCCGACACCCTCCGCGACACCGCCGAACAGGCGTGGCGGCTGCACCACGACACCTCCGGCGACCTGGTCTTCGCCGCCCCGGTCGAGGGGTTCGGCGCGCCCGGGCACGCGCACTACGCGGCCGGGGTGGCGTTCATGGAGGCCCTGGCCCGCCACCGCGTCGCCGACGGGCTGCCGGGCACGGCCGTGATCACCGGTGGCGACCCGGTCGTCACCGACCGGCCCGCCGTGGTCGCCGCGCCGCTGGCCGAGCTGCCGAACACCGCGTTGCTCCGCGACCTGGTGCGCGCGCCGCGCGTGCCGCTGACCGAACGGCTGGCGTCCACCGTCAACGGCGAGCGCAACCGGGTCGTGGAGGAAGCCGTGCGGACCCAGGTGGCGGCGGTCCTCGGGCACGGCGACCCGCGCCGGGTCGACCTGGACAAGCCGTTCAGCGACCTCGGGTTCGACTCGCTGACCGCCGTGGACCTGCGCAACCGGCTCGCCGCGGAGACCGGCGTGGCGCTGGAGGCGACCCTGGTGTTCGACCACCCGACGCCCGCCGCGCTCGCCGAGGTGCTGCTGGACCGGCTCACGCCCGACGACACCCCGCCGGTGCTGGCCGACCTGGACCGGCTGGAGGCGTCGCTGGCCGAGGTCGACGACGAGCAGCGGCAGCAGGTGACCGTGCGGCTGCGCACCATCCTGTCCCGCTGGTCCGAGCCCGAGCGGACCGACGTCCGCCGCGACTTCGACTCCACCGCCGAGCTGTTCGACTTCATCGACAACCAGCTCGGCCGCGCCGCCCGCTGATCACCCACGACATCGAGGAGAAGGTTGCTGTGTCCAACGAGGAGCGGCTGGTCGAGTACCTGAAGTGGGTGACGGCGGACCTCCAGCAGGCCCGGCAGCGGATCGCCGAGCTGGAGACGCCCGAGCCGGTCGCGATCGTCGCGATGGCGTGCCGCTACCCCGGCGGGGTCGCCTCGCCGGACGACCTGTGGCGGCTCGTCGCGGAGGGCCGGGACGGCATCACGCCGTGGCCCGAGGACCGCGGCTGGGACGTGGACCGGCTCTACGACCCCGAACCGGGCGTGCCCGGCCGGACCTACACCCGCGAGGGCGGTTTCGTCGACCACGCCACCGAGTTCGACGCCGCGTTCTTCGGCATCTCGCCGCGCGAGGCGTTGGGCATGGACCCGCAGCAGCGCGTGCTGCTGGAGACCGCGTGGGAGCTGTTCGAACGCGCCGGGATCGACACGGCGGCGTTGCGCGGCAGCCGCACCGGCGTGTTCGCGGGCGTGGGGGAGCAGAGCTACCTGGGCCTGGCCGGGCCGGAGGAGCTGGAGGGCTACCTCATGACCGGCAAGCTGGGCAGCGTGGCGTCCGGGCGGATCGCCTACGCGTTCGGCTTCGAGGGCCCGGCCGTCACGGTGGACACCGCGTGCTCGTCGTCGCTGGTCGCGCTGCACCTGGCGGTGCGGTCGCTGCGCACCGGCGAGTCGACGTTGGCGGTGGCGGGCGGCTGCACGGTGTACGGCTCGCCCACCGGGTACGTCGACTTCTCCCGCCAGCGCGGGCTCGCGGCGGACGGCCGCTGCAAGTCGTTCGCGGCGGCGGCGGACGGCACCGGCTGGTCGGAGGGCGTCGGCCTGCTGCTGCTGGAGAAGCTCTCCGACGCCCGCCGCAACGGCCACCCCGTGCTGGCCGTGGTCCGCGGCTCGGCGGTGAACCAGGACGGCGCGTCCAACGGGCTGACCGCGCCGAACGGCCCCTCGCAGGAACGCGTGATCCGCGCGGCCCTGGAGGACGCCCGGCTGTCCACCGCGGACGTGGACGTGGTGGAGGCGCACGGCACCGGCACGCGGCTCGGCGACCCGATCGAGGCGCAGGCGTTGCTGGCCACCTACGGCCAGGGCCGGTCGACGCCGCTGCTGCTCGGCTCGCTCAAGTCCAACATCGGGCACAGCGTGGCCGCGGCCGGCGTGGGCGGCGTGATCAAGATGGTGCAGGCCATGCGGCACGGCGTCGCGCCGCGCACCCTGCACGTGGACGAGCCCACGCCCGTGGTCGACTGGTCGTCGGGCGCGGTGGAGCTGCTGCGCGAGGCCCGGCCGTGGCCGGAGTCCGACCGGCCCCGGCGGGCGGCGGTGTCCTCGTTCGGCGTCAGCGGCACCAACGCCCACGTGGTGCTGGAGCACGTGGTCGAGGAGCCCGCGCCGCGGGACCGGGCGCACCACGGCGAGCTGCCGTTCCTGCTCTCGGCGCGGTCCGCCGAGGCGTTGCGTGCGCAGGCCGCGCGGCTGCGCGACTTCGTCGCCGCCCGGCCCGAGGTGCCGCTGGTCGACGTGGCCCACACCCTCGCCACCGGCCGCACCGCCCTGGAGCACCGGGGCGCGGTCGTCGCACGGGACCGGGACGGGCTGCTGGCCGCGCTGGGGGCGTTCGACGGCGGTGCGCCCGCGCCGCAGCGCGGCCGGGTGGCGTTCCTGTTCGCCGGCCAGGGAGCGCAGCGCGCCGGCATGGGACGTGACCTGCACGAGCGCTTCCCGGTGTTCCGGGAGGCGTTCGACGCGGCGTGCGCGCTGCTCGACCCGCACCTGCCGACGCCGCTGAAGGACGTGGTGTTCGGCGACTCCGACCTGCTGCACCGGACCCGGTACACCCAGCCCGCGCTGTTCGCGTTCGAGGTGGCGTTGTTCCGGCTGCTGGAGTCGTGGGGCGTGCGGCCGGACTTCGTCGCGGGCCACTCGCTGGGCGAGCTGACCGCCGCGCACGTCGCCGGCGTGTTCTCGCTGGAGGACGCGTGCGCGCTCGTCGCGGCGCGGGCCCGGCTCATCGACGAGCTGCCCGAGGGCGGCGCCATGGTCGCCGTCGCCGCGCCGGTGGCGGAGGTCGAGCCGCTGCTGACGCCCGGCGCGGGGCTGGCGGCGGTGAACGGTCCGGCGTCGGTGGTGGTGTCCGGCGACGAGGACGCGGTGCTGGCCGTCGAGGCCGAGCTGCGGGCGCGGGGTCGCCGGACCAAGCGGCTCACGGTGAGCCACGCGTTCCACTCGCACCGGATGGAGCCCGCGCTGGCCCCGTTCCGCGAGGTCGCCGCGAGGATCACCTACCACGCGCCGTCGCTGCCGATCGTGTCCAACGTGACCGGCGCGCTCGTGGACGCCGAGGCGTTGTCGTCGCCGGACTACTGGGTGCGGCACGTCCGCGAGGCGGTGCGGTTCGCGGACTGCGCGCGGTCGCTGGCCGAGCGCGGCGTGACCGCGTTCGTGGAGGTCGGGCCGGACGCCGCGCTGACGCCGATGGTCCGCGAGACCACGGACGTCCCGGCCGTCGCGCCGCTGCGGACCGGGCTGGTGGCGGCGCTGGGCGAGCTGCACGGGCTCGGCGTGGCGGTGGACTGGCGCGCGTTCTTCGCCGGCACCGGCGCGCGGCACGTGGAGCTGCCGACCTACCCGTTCCAGCGGCAGCGGTACTGGGTCGACCGGCCGGAGGCCGCCGACGTCGCCGAGCTGGGCGTGGCCGAGGCGGACCACCCGCTGCTCGGCGCGGCGGTGCCGGTGGCGGGGGCCGACGAGGTCGTGTTTACCGGCAAGGTGTCCGTGCGCAGCCACCCGTGGCTGGCGCGGCACCGGGTGCACGGGTCGGCCGTGCTGCCGTCGTCGGCGCTGGTGGAGCTGGCGATCCGCGCCGGCGACGAGGTGGGGTTGCCGCGCCTGGCCGCGCTGGACGTGGTCGCCCCGATCGCCGTGCCGGACCGCGGTGGCGTGCTGCTCCAGGTGCGGGTCGCGAACGGTCAGTTGACCGTCCACTCGCGACTGGACGGCGACTGGACGCTGAACGCCGCCGGCACCCTCGCCCCGGCCCTGCCGCTCGTCCGGGACGACGCGGGCGAGTGGACCGCGCTCGACCCCGTGGCCCCGGACGGGTTCCGCCTGCACCCGTCGCTGCTCGACGCGGCGCTGCGCCTGGTCGGCGAGGGCGACGCGGTGCGGTGGCGCGACGTGGAGCTGCACGCCGTGGGCGCGGCGGATGTGCGGGCGCGGGTGACCGGCGACCGGATCGCGCTGGTCGACCCGAGCGGGGGACCGGTGGCCACGATCGGCTCGGTGGAGCTGCGCCCCACCGCCGCCGACGCCGTGGCGGACGCCCTGCTGCGGCCGCAGGACGCGTTGCTCCAGGTGGTGTGGGAGCCGGTCGAGCTGCCGCCGGCGGACGTGACGCCGCGCGTGGTGCGCTGGGCTCCCGGCGCCGACCTGCACGCGCGGACCGCGTCCGCGCTGGCCGACCTGCGGGGTGACGAGCCGTTCGTCGCGGTCACCTCGTGCGCGGTGCGCGACGTCACCGACGTGGACGGCGCGGCGCTGTGGGGCCTGGCCCGGTCGGCCCAGTCCGAGCAGCCGGGCCGCGTCACGCTGGTGGACGTGGACGGCGACCCGGCGTCGGAGGCCGCTATCCCGGCCGTGGTCGCGGCGGGCGTGCCGCAGGCCGTGGTGCGCCGCGGCGTCGTGCACGTGCCGCACCTGCGGCGCGCGCCGATCGGGCGAGCCGCCTGGCGCACCGACGGCACGGTCCTGATCACCGGCGGCACGGGCACGCTGGGCGCGATGGTGGCCCGGCACCTGGCCCGCCAGGGGGTGCGCGACCTGCTGCTCACCAGCCGTCGCGGCCCCGACTCGACCGGCGCGGCGGAACTGCGCGACGAGCTGGCGGCGCTGGGCGCGACGGCGCGGATCGTCGCGTGCGACGCGGCCGACCGCGACCAACTGCGCGCCGCCATCGGCGACACCCGGCTGACCGGCGTCGTGCACACGGCGGGCGTGATCGACGACGCGCTGATCGACGACCTGACCCCGGAACGGCTCGCCGCCGTGCTGCGGCCCAAGGCCGACGCCGCCCGGCACCTGCACGAGCTGACCCGGGACCACGAGCTGGACGCGTTCGTGCTGTTCTCGTCCATCGCCGGGGTCATCGGCGGCGCGGGCCAGGGCAACTACGCCGCCGCCAACGCCTACCTCGACGGCCTGGCCGCCCACCGGGCCGCGCTGGGCCTGCCCGCCACGTCGGTCGCCTGGGGCCTGTGGGCCGAGGCCAGCGGCATCACCAGCGGCCTGACCGAGCTGGACCGGGCCCGGATCGCGCGCGCCGGCTTCCGCCCGGTCGAGACCGCGCAGGGCCTGGCGATGCTCGACGCGGCCGTGGCCTCCGGCACGCCCGCGCTGGTCGGCGCGCCGCTGGACCTGGCCGCCCTGCGGGCCAAGCCGGAGCAGGCCCCGCCGCTGCTGCGGACCCTGCTGCCGCCGGTCCGGCCGGTCGCGCGCACCGGCGCGCCCGCGCCGAACCTCGCCGAGCTGTCCGAGGACGAGCGGCGGGAGGTCGTGGCGGAGGTGGTGCGGCGCGAGGTCGCGGCCGTGCTGGGCCTGTCCGGCGAGGTGGAGGACAAGCCGTTCCCGGACCTCGGTTTCGACTCGCTGCTGTCGGTCGAGCTGCGCAACCGGGTCGCCGCCGCCACCGGGCTGGCCCTGCCCGCGACCGTCGTGTTCGACCACCCGACGCCCGGTGCGCTGGCCGCGTTCCTGGCGGGCGCGGCCGGCACCGCGGACGTGGACTACGACGAGGTGCTGGCCGAGGACGTCCGGCCGGCGGCGGAGGTCGTGCGGACCGTCGAGGACCCGCGGCACGTGCTGCTGACCGGCGCGACCGGGTTCGTGGGCGCGTTCCTGCTGCGCGAGCTGCTGCGGGCGTCCGACGCGACCGTGCACTGCCTGGTGCGGGCCGCCGACGAGACCGAGGGGATGGGCAAGGTCGAGGCGAACCTGCGCTGGTACCGGCTGTGGGACGAGGTCGACCCGGCGAGGCTGCGCATCGTGCCCGGCGACCTGTCCCAGCCCCGGCTCGGCCTGGCCGAGGAGACCTACGACCGGCTCGCGCGCGAGGTGGACGCCGTCTACCACGCGGGCGCGACGGTCAACTGGCTGCGGCCCTACACCGAGCTGCGCGCGCCGAACGTGCACGGCACCCAGGAGGTGCTGCGCCTGGCCGCCCGGCACCGGACCGTGCCGGTGCACCACCTGTCCACCACGGGTGTGTTCGCCGGCGCGCGGGAACCGGGCGTGCCGCTGACCGTGGACGACCCGACCGGCCCGCCGGAGGCGCTGCCCAGCGGTTACCTGCGCAGCAAGTGGGTGGCCGAGCACCTGGTCGCCCAGGCCGCCGACCGCGGCCTGCCGGTGCGGGTCTACCGGGTGGACCTGGTGTCCGGCGACCAGGTCAACGGCGCGTGCCAGACCAGGGACTTCGTCTGGCTGGCCACCAAGGGCCTGGTGCAGGCGGGCGCGGTGCCCGCGGGCCTGGACGGCACGGTCCCGATGGTGCCGGTCGACTACGCCGCCGCCGCGGTCGTGGCGCTGTCCCGGGAGACCGGCGGCACGTTCCACCTCTACAACCCGGGCCGGGTGAGCTGGCGCGAGATCGTGGCGCGGCTGCGGGCGCACGGGTACCGGCTGGAGGAGCGCCCGTGGGAGCAGTGGCGAGCCGCCGTGCTGGCCGACCGGGACAACGCCCTGATCCCGCTGCTGGACGCGTTCGAGCTGATGATCACGGACAACGCGGGCTTCTACCCGGCGGTGGACGTGTCGAAGACGGAGCGGGCGCTGGCCGGCACGGGCATCACGTGCCCACCGGTCACCGGCGACCTGGTCGACACGTACCTGCGGTTCTTCGCCGAGACCGGCTACTACCCGCCGACCCGTCAACCGGCCCTGGCCGCCGGCGCCTGACCTGACGGGGGTGGACGGCCGCGGCCGGCCACCCCCCGCCCCGGTGACCACCCCCTAGAACACAGTAACACAA
>NZ_JBHYXZ010000109.1:0-29772 GCF_042752395.1 Actinosynnema sp. NPDC059335
TGGGGCTCCGCCCCCACGCACCCTCGTCCCCCCGCCCACCCGCCCCCGCCCCCCCCCACCCCCCCACCCAGCCAGCACGTGCTCGTCGGCCTCCAGCGACCCGGTGAACCCCTCGGGCGCGCCCGAGCCGAACAACCTCCGGAACAGCCCCATCACAGCCCGCCCACCGCTTGTTGGCCCAACGCCTTGTGGTAGTCCTCCAGCGCGATGAGGTCGCCGAACAGGGCCCGGTACTCGTCCGGCTCCTCGATCGGCGACACCCGCCGCAGCCGAGACTTGATCTCGGTGATCTGCCCGGCCACCAGGATCTGCTGCAACCGGGCCAGCACGCTCTGCACGTACCGGTACTCGTCCTCGGCCTTGACCCGCAGCGGCTCCACGGCCAGCTCGGTCAGCACCGACCGCACGGCCTGCTGCCGGCACGCCTGCGACACGGCGTCCAGGAACGCGGGCCCCGCCAGCCCCGACGACACCCCGCCCGCCTCCCGGATCGCCTGGTGCAGCGCCAGGTACGCGGGGTGCGTGAACGCCTCGTCGGGCAGCGAGTCGTAGTACGGCCCGGCCATCTCGGGGAGTTGCAGCGCCGCCTTCAACGCCTCCCGCTGCGCCCACAGCGCCGGGTCGCGCGGGTCGGGGCGCGGCGGGCCGTCCACGTCCACCGCGAGCGCGCCCTGGTTCGGGTCCGCCGGCGCGGCACGGCGGGACGGCGGGGCCGCGCGCCCGGTCGCGGTCTCGCGCACGCGGCGCACCACCGCCGCCTCGTCCTCCCAGCCGACCCACCAGGCGAGCCGGGTGGCGTACCCGTCCCGCTTGGCCCGGTCCTTGATCTGGGCCACGAACGGCACCATGGTCTTCAACGCCTCGACGCGGCCGTCCACCGAGTCCAGGTCGTAGTCCTTGAGCCGCGTCCTGATGGCGAACTCGAACAGCGGCGTGCGGCGGGCCACCAGGTCGCGCACGGCCACGTCGCCCTTGGCCTGCCGCAGCTCGCACGGGTCCATGCCGTCCGGCGCGATGGCGATGTAGGTCTGCGCGGAGAACGCCTGCTCGCCCTCGAACGCCTTCAGCGCCGCCTTCTGGCCCGCCGCGTCGCCGTCGAAGGTGAAGATCACCTCGCCGTTGAGCGAGTCGTCGATCAGGAGCCGGCGCAGCACGTTCATGTGGTCCGCGCCGAACGCCGTGCCGCAGGACGCGACGGCCGTGGGCACGCCCGCCAGGTGCATGGCCATGACGTCGGTGTAGCCCTCGACCACGACGGCCTGCCGGCGCTTGGCGATCTCCCGCTTGGCGAGGTCCAGCCCGAAGAGCACCTGGGACTTCTTGTAGATCGGGCTCTCGCTGGTGTTGAGGTACTTGGCCTGGATCGGGTCGTCGTCGAAGATCCGGCGCGCGCCGAACCCGACCACGTCGCCGCCGAGGTCCCGGATCGGCCACAGCAGCCTGCGGTGGAACCGGTCGATCGGGCCCTGCCTGCCCTCCTTGGTGAGCTGGGCCTTGATCAGCTCGGTCAGCTCGAACCCGCGCCCGAGCAGGTGCTTGGTGAGCCGGTCCCAGCCGCCGGGCGCGAACCCGCAGCCGAACTGCCGGGCGGCGGCCTCGTCGAACCCGCGTTGCGCCAGGAACTCGCGCGCGGCCAACGCCTCGGGCGTGGCCAACTGCTCGGCGTAGAACTCGGCGGCGGCCCGGTGGGCCTCGATGAGCCGGCTGCGGGTGCCGCGGTCGCGCTGGATCGTCGCGCCGCCGCCCTCGTAGGTGAGCTGGATGCCCGCCCGGTCGGCCAGCCGCTCGACGGCCTCCACGAACCCGAGGTGCTCGATCTTCATCACGAACGCGATGACGTCGCCGCCCTCGCCGCAGCCGAAGCAGTGGAAGGTGCCGTGCGAGGGGCGGACGTTGAACGAGGGCGACTTCTCGTCGTGGAACGGGCACAGGCCCTTCAGCGCGCCGCCACCGGCCCGGCGCAGCGAGACGTGGTCGCCCACGACGTCGTCGATCCGGCTCCGGTCACGCACCAACGCGATGTCGCTCTCCCGGATGCGTCCTGCCACGTCGAGCGAGTCTAGTGCTGGCAGACTGGGGCCCGTGACCGCCGCCGAGCAGACCCTGGCCTCCGCCTTCACCGGCCACCGCTCGCACCTGGTGGGCGTGGCGTACCGGCTCACCGGGAGCGTCGCGGACGCCGAGGACGCGGTGCAGGAGGCGTGGCTGCGGCTGTCCGGGTTGAGCGAGCAGGGCCGGGCCGGCATCCGTGACCTGCGCGGCTGGCTGACGACCGTGGTGGGCCGGATCTGCCTGGACCGGCTGCGGTCGGCGACCGCGCGGCGGGAGCGCTACGTGGGCCAGTGGCTGCCCGAGCCGCTGCTGACCACGGGCGAGGACGACCCGCTGGACGCGGTGGTGCGCGACGACGGCGTGCGGATGGCGGCGCTGGTCGTGCTGGACCGCCTCACGCCCGAGCAGCGGGTGGCGTTCGTGCTGCACGACGCGTTCGACGTGCCGTTCGCGGAGATCGCCGGGGTGCTGGGCTGCCCGGTCGCCACCGCGCGCCAGCACGCGTCCCGGGGCCGGCGTGCCCTGGCCGAGGCCGAGCCCCCGCCGCGGGTGGCGCTGGACGAGCAGCGCGAGGTGCTGGAGCGGTTCCTCGCGGCCGTGGCGTCGGGCGACCTCGACGCCGTGGTCGGTCTGCTGCACCCCGACGTGGTGATGGTCGGCGACGGCGGCGGCAAGGCCAGGACCGCGGTCCAGGTGGTCAGCGGCGCGGACAAGGTGGCGCGCCTCATCCTCGGCCTCATGCGCCGCTACGGCGATGTCGAGGGCCGGTCCGCGCTGGTCAACGGCGACCTGGGGCTGGTGTTCGCCGCCCAGGGCGAGCTGACGCCGCGGGTCGAGGCGATCGTGGTGCGGGACGGCAAGGTGGCCGGCGTGTACGACATGTCGAACCCGGACAAGCTGACCCACGTCCGGTTCCCCGACCCGGCCTGAGCACGGCCGGCACTCCGCGCGGGTGCCCCGCCGGCATGCGCTCTCCGCACGCCGGCGTGGCGCGAACCCGAGTTTCAAGGTAGTTTGCAAGTGTGTCCGCCGCCGCTTTCGAGATCAACTTCAGCGACCTGTCGAACAAGCCGGCCGACTCCGTCCGCAAGCTCCAGGAGTCGCCGAGCCGGACGCTGCTCGTCCACCGCCGCGGTGACGAGGAGGACCTGGTGCTCACCACCGCCGGCCGAGCCCGCGAGGTGCGCGAGGTCGTTTCGGCGACGACGGCCCTCTTCGTGGCGCTGATGCAGCACAGCGAGGGCGTCCGGAACCTGGTGACCGACGTGATGCCCACCGCGTTCCCGTGGGTCCGGTTCCTGCCGCGCGAGGACATGCAGGCGTTCGCCGTCGAACTCGTCCAGACCCTGGAGGCCGCCGACTCCCTGGGCACGCCGGCCCCGGTCGCGCGGCTCATCAGCGCCTGGCAGCACACCGCCGAGGTCCACGCCGATCCCAGGCTCCTCGCGACCCTCCGGCAGGACGGAGGGGACCTCGGTGACGTCCCCGAACCGGGGGCAGCCACCGCGTGAGCCCGAAGAAGGGCGACCCGGTCGCCCCGCCGACCGTCGGCGCGGAATGGCGCATCCGCTTCTCCACCACCGCCGCGGTCGGGGGGTGGCAGGACCTGGAAACCCGCGCCTCGGGGAACCTGCGCAAGGCCTGGGAGGTCATGCGCACCGACCCCGGTCCCGGTCCGGACAAGCCCACCGGCCGGCACCACCAGCTCAAGGGCAGCCTGGCCCACGGCACGCACGACGGACGGGTCCTGCCCCGGTGGCAGATCGAAGTCACCGGGGGCGACCGCATCTGGTACCTGCTGGACGTGGAGAAGCACACGGTGTGGGTGCAGCACGCCGGCGCCCACCCCAAGGCCACCGAGTAGGGGGACCCCGGAGCGCGGCGCCGGCGCGCCGTGCGGTCACGGCATGGGGATCCGGCAGGCGTCGCCCGACGTGAAGCCCTGGTCCGTGATGCCGAACGCGGAGTTGAAGCGGCCCCGCTGGTTCTCCAGCGCGATCAGGTAGGTCAGCTCGACCAGCCCCTCGTGCCCCAGCCGCCGGTCCAGTTCGGCGACCTGCTCGTCGGTCACCGCGGTCGGCGTCTCGGTCATCGCGTCGGCGTAGGCCAGGGCCAGCTTCTCCAGCTCCGTGTACTTGTCGGACGTCCGGTAGTCGTGGATCTCCTTGAGCCGGTCGATGTCCAGCCCCTCGTGCTTGATCAGCATGGTGCCGAAGTCGACGCACCACGAGCAGCCGAGCTTCACCGCGGTCAGGTAGACCACCAGCTCCCGCAGCGACACGGGGAGCGTCCGGGCGCCCTTCTCCACCGCCATCTCGTGCCGCGCACTGGCCATGAACAGCTTCCGGTGGTGCGCGGCCACCGTGAAGGGCTCCGGCACGGCGCCGAACCGGCGCTTGGCGAACCGGTAGGCCAGGCGCACCAGCGGGTTGGCCTGCCTGGTCGTGACGACCGGGATCCTGGGCATGTCCCCTCCTCGTTCTCGGGTCTTCACCCGGTGGACGAGGAGGGGCGCGCCGACGTGACGGCTACGGCGTGACGACCTGGGCGAAGAAGAAGATCGCGCCCGTGTCGACGTGCCGGACGAGCAGCAGGTAGGGACGGTCGACGCGGACCGTCCGCGCGGGCTCCACCGGCATGAACGAGGTGAGCCGCATCACCAGCGCGGTCGCCGCCGCGCCCTCGAAGCCCTGCTCGTCCAGCCGCAGCACGGCCTGGTGCACCACGTCGTCCACGTACAGGCGCGGGTCGGGGCTCAGGCCGGTGAGGTCGGCCCCGTCGGTGAACAGGGTCCGCACGCCGACCCGTTGCAGGGCCTCCACCAGCGACGTCTGCACGGACAGCTTCAGCCTGGGCAGGAACAGCTCGATCCGCTCGCGCTCCAACGCGTCCAGCACCTCGGGCACGCCCTCGGTGCCGCCGAGGTCGCCCTCCGGCAGCAGCACGACCGCCTCGACGCCGCCGCGCGCCGGCACGGCCACGGCCTCCCACCCGGCCCGGCGGGCGTAGCGCATCGAGCCCTCGCGGCGCATGGTCGCGACCTCGCCCGCGCCGCGGAACGGCCGGTCGGCGGTGTCGTGCCCGGGGAACTCCTCGGCCCACGCCGCCTTCAGGTACAGCGCGTTGACCAGGGTCGCGACCGTGTCGGAGGTGATCGTGCCGGGGGCGAGCAGCTCGGGGATCAGCTGGTGGGTCGTCTCGGCCACGTCGGCGTTGATGAGCTTGCGCGCGCCTTCGGGGTCCTCGGCGAACGGGGCCGGTCGGGCCTTCGCGCCCGGCCAGCCGGCGAGGTCGGTGAGGAAGCCCTCGTCGATCGGCAGCGCCTCCCACGACCACAGCGTGTTGGCCACGGCGAACTCGGCGTCGTCGCCGACGACCGCGCCCTTGAGGACCTTGGCGTGGTCCGCGCCGAGCAGCGCGACCAGCTCCGCCTCCGTGGCGCCGCGCGCGCCCTGCGCGGCCACGCCGAGCGCGCTCGCCACCGAGTACGGCGACCAGCACGCGTTGCGGGCGCGGTCGGGCGCGACGGCGTCGTGGAGGGTGAGGGCGAACGTCAGGTGCGTTCGATCAGGCACAGGGTCTCCTTGACCGCTATGGGGTCGTCCGGGATCGGACGTTCCCCCGCGCCGCTCACGGGTCCGAGCGGCTGGGGGTGGCGGGGTTCGCGCACCCCGGCGGAGCCGTCGTCGGGTTCGTCGTCCCACCCGTCGTACGGGAACTCCCCACCGACGTGCACCGGATCGCGGGTCGGTCTGCGCCACGGCCACGGACGGCCTGGCGGTCTCCTGGACTCATCGGCCATGACCTCGAGTGTGCCACCGGTCACAGGGGTTCGGGGGCGACGTTCGCCAGGGACCTGCGCCACGCGACGGCCTGGGCGTCGGTGAGCGAGGCGACCTGGTCCACGACGACCCGCAGCCGTTCGGCGTCGGTGCCGGCGGCGGCCCACGCCGGGTGGAACGCGGGGTCGAGGGTGTCCGGGGCGCGCATCAGCAGGAGGTGGACCAGCTCGGCGACCAGTTCGCGCTGCCGGGCCTGCGCGGCCAGCCGCGCCGGGTCGCTCATGACGTACCGCACGGCGACCGCCTTGAGCAGCGCGACCTCGGCCGCGACGCGGGGCGGCACGACCAGGTCGGCCCGGTACCGGCTCAGCGGGCCGTCGCCGTACGCCTCGCGGGTCGCGCCGACGGCGGCGGAGGCGAACCTCCCGACCAGTTCGCTGGTGAGCCGCTTCAACGCCACCTGGGCGCCCAGCGACCCGTCGTACCGGGCCAGCTCGGCGATCACGGGCAGGCCGAGCAGGTCGGTGGCGGTGGCTTCGAGCGCGGACGTCGGCTCGTCGGAGAAGTGCTTGGCGGCCAGGCCCGCGATGGCCGCGCGCTCGGCCGGGTCGCCGAGCGCGGACAGGCTGATCCGGTGCGCGAGCACGCCGTCCTCCACGTCGTGCACGGAGTAGGCGACGTCGTCGGCCCAGTCCATGACCTGCGCCTCCAGGCACCGCCGGTGGTCCGGCGCGCCCTCGCGGACCCAGTTGAACACGGGCACGTCGTCGTCGTAGGCCCCGAACTTGGCCGTGCCGGGGCGGCGGGTCCACGGGTACTTGGTGGCCGCGTCGAGGCACGCCCGGGTCAGGTTGAGGCCCACCGCGGTCTTGGGTTCGAGCCGGGTCAGGATGCGCAGGGTCTGGGCGTTGCCCTCGAAGCCGCCGCACGGCCCGGCCAACTCGTCGAGCGCGCGTTCCCCGTTGTGCCCGAACGGCGGGTGCCCGATGTCGTGGGCCAGCCCGGCGGTGTCGACCAGGTCCGGGTCGCAGCCCAGCTCCTCGCCGATGCCGCGGCCGATCTGGGCGACCTCCAGCGAGTGGGTGAGCCGGGTGCGCGGCACACCGGTGACCTCCGCGCCCTCGTTCGGTCCGACGACCTGGGTCTTGCCCGCGAGCCGGCGCAGCGCCGCCGAGTGCAGCACGCGGGCGCGGTCGCGGGAGAACGGCGAGCGGCGCTCGGCGCGCGCTCCGGGCAGCACCGCCGTCTTGGGCAGCTCGGGGAGCAGCCGCGCGGTGTCGTGCGCGGTGTAGCCCTGGCTCATCCGCTCAGCGTAAGGGGCTACAGCAGGATGCCGTCGAACGCGCCCGCCGGCGCCTTCATCAGGTGGTAGTAGAGCAACGCGCCGGTCTCGCGGCGGATGTAGAACAGCTGGGTCTCCCGGGTCTGCACGTTCGGCCCGCTGCGGGTCGGGGACGTCCACGCGGACAGGCCCTCGTCCTCGGCCATCGTGCGCGCCCGCAGCGAGTGCCACGGGTCGCTGACGATCACGGCGGTGGTGAGGGACTTCTCGCGGGCGGCGGCGGCGAGCGCCCGGATGCTGCCCAGCGTGTCGGTGCCCTCGCCGACCTCCAGGATCCGGTCGGCGGGCACGTTCCGCTCCTCCAGCCAGATCCGCCCGGCCTGACCCTCGGTGAAGTTGTCGCCGGGCTGCCGGCCGCCGGTGGTGGCGATGTAGCGGACCACGCCCTGCTCGTACAGCCGGCGGGCGTGCTCCAGCCGGGCCTCCAGCACGTCGGAGGGCACGCCGTTGAACTGGGCCGCGCCGAGGACCACGGCCATGTCGGCGTGGGTGCGGTCGTCCTCGCGGGCGACCTGCCACACCCGGAACGCCGTGCCGCCGACCACGAGGAGCCCGATCGCGAGGCCGCCGAGGACGACGCGTGCCAGCAACCTGCGGAGTCTCGGCAGGAACGTCACGCCCCGGATGATCCCACACGCGTCCCGGGCTGCCAGGATCGCGGGCATGGCAGCAGACCAGCCGACGATCGTGGCCACCTCGGGCGGTTTCCGCGCCGGGCGGCGGACCAACCTCGAGTTCCACCGACTCGTGCACCACGCCGTGGACCTGTCCGGCGCGCACGGCCGCAAGCCGCGGCTGTGCCACGTCGGCACGGCGGCGGGCGACCAGCGGTGGTTCAACGCCGACATCTCCGAGGCCGGTCGGGTGGCGGGCTGGGAGGTGTCGCACCTGAACCTGTTCACCATGCCGCCGACGACCGACCTCCGCGGTTTCCTGGGCGAGCACGACGTGGTGTGGGTGGGCGGCGGGTCCGTGGCGAACCTGCTGGCCGTGTGGGCGGTGCACGACCTGGGGCCCGCGCTGCGCGCCGCGTGGCAGGACGGCGTGGTGCTCGGTGGCGTGTCGGCGGGGTCGATCTGCTGGTTCGTGGGCGGCTCGACCGACTCGTTCGGCCCGGAGCTGCGCGTGATCGGGAACGGCCTGGGGTTCCTGCCGTACGGCAACGGCGTGCACTACGACAGCGAGGCGGCCCGGCGGCCCACGATCCAGGCCGCGGTGGCGTCCGGCGAGCTGCCGGTGACGCACTGCACCGACGACGGCGCGGGGCTCGTCTACCACGGCACGGAACTCGTGGAAGCGGTGTCCGAACGGCCCGGCGGCGGCGCGTACGTCGTGCGACGTGACGAATCTTCAGGAACCGCACAGGAGGAACCCCTCGACGTCAGGCGGTTGTGAACGGACCGTTGAGGGGTGGGGAAACGCTGGTGGTTGGTCGTGGTCGCGCTGGTCGTGGGCGTCGTCGCGCTCGCGTACCCGCGCCACCCCGACCACGGCGCGCTGGCGGGTCCTTCGGGCGCCGCGCCGGCGACCACCTCCGCGGAAACCCCGCACCCGGCCGCGCCACGCACCGTCGAGGAACCCGCCCCGGACCTCTCGGCGGCGGTGGCGCGGGCGGTCGCGGCGGCGGGTGACGCCGACCTCGGGCTGGCCGTGGTGGACCTGCGGACCGGGGCCGCGGCCGGCCACGACGCCGACACCCCGTTCCGCTCGGCGTCGTTGAGCAAGCTGGTGGTCGCGGTGGACCTGCTCACGTCGGGCGAGGTGCCGGCCGCCGACCTGGACCGGCTGGCCCGCGCGCTGAGCCTGAGCGACGACGACGCCATGAACGCGTTGTGGACGCTGCACGACGGCATGGGCGCGATCGACCGGGTGGCCGCCCAGGCCGGCCTGACCGCCACCCGCGCCCCCGCCGACGCGTCCCAGTGGGGCGACGTCGAGATGTCGGCGGGCGACGTGGCCAGGCTGTACCGCTACATCGCGACCCGGCTGCCGGACGCGCAGCGCGACGTCATCGTGGACGCCCTGTCCGCCGCCTCCCCCACCGCCGCCGACGGCTTCGACCAGGCGTACGGCCTGCTCGCGCCGGGCGTCGGCGGGTACGCCAAGCAGGGCTGGATGTGGTACCTGCCGGCCGACCTCTACCTGCACACCTCCGGCGTCGTCGGCGACCGCTACGCCATCGCCGCGCTGTCGGTCCAGACGGGCGTCGCGGAACAGGCCGCGAAGGACCGGCTGACCGCCGTGACCGACGCGCTGATCGCGGGCCTCACCCCGGCCGCCTGACACCCCGGGTTGAAGGTTCTGCGAGCCTTTCCAGGCCGTCTTCGCGGGGAAGTCTCATAAAGGACTTCAAAGATACGGTTGAAGGGGTGAACGCCGAAGAATTGACGGACCACATCACCTCGACCTTCCCCGGCACGCGCGCCATGGAGGCGCACGGCGACGTGTTCTTCCTCTACGACCCCGACGGCGACCTGCCGCCGGAACGCCAGATGCCGTACGCGACGATCGTGACCGGCGACCACTACGAGCGGGTGTCCCGGTTGGGCGAGCCGGGGGCGTACCGGCTCAACATCGGGCTCACCAAGGCGACCTACACGGCGATGTTCGGGCCCGTGCCGACCGGGCGCGACGCCGACGGCGTGTTCGACACCGGGTTCGACTACGCGGAACGGGACCGGCTGATGCCGCACCCCGTTTACGCGTCGCAGCACTGGGTCTGCGTGGTGTCGCCGAGCGGGGCGACCCTCGACGCCGTGCGGCCCCTGCTGGTCGAGGCGCACGGCTTCGCGGCGCGCAAGCACGCCAACCACGCCAAGCGCGCGAAGTAGGGGCGGCCCGGCGCGAGGGCGGTCGCGCCGGGCCCCCGCCGGCTCAGTCCGCGGCCGGGCGGATCACCTCCACGCCGTCGCGCCCCGCGGCCCAGTGGTCGATCGCCTGGCCGCACGCCTGGTCGAGGTGGCGGACGCCGGTCAGGTCGACCCGGACGGGCCGGCCGTCCGGCACCGCCTCCAGCGTCTCCAGCAGGCCGGGCAGCTTGAGGAACGTCGCGTTGCCGCGCACCGCCACGTGGTGGTGGTCCTCGCCGTGCGCGGTCACCGTGACGGTCAGGCGGGACATCTCCCAGGCCGTCTTGACCACCGCCGCCAGCAGGCCGGCGAGGGTGCCGGTGAGCAGGTCGGTCAGCACGATCAGGCCCGCAGTGAGGACCAGCACGACGGCTTCCGCCCGGTGCGCGCGGGCCATCTCCACGACCTGCCGGGGCGCCAGCAGCTTCCACCCCGCCTGCACCAGCAGCGCGGCGAGGACGGCGAGCGGCACGTACGACAGCACGCCCGGCAGCAGCACCACGAACACCAGCAGCCACAGCCCGTGCAGCACGCGGGACAGGCGGGTGCGGGCCCCGGCGTCCACGTTGGTCGCGCTGCGCACGATCACGGCGGTCATCGGCAGCGCGCCGAGCACGCCGCACACCGCGTTGCCGACGCCCTGCGCGACGAGTTCCCGGTTGTACCGCGTCCGCGGCCCGTCGTGCATGCGGTCCACGGCCGCCGCGCTGAACAGGCTCTCCGCCGACGCCACGAGGGCGAACGTCAGCATCGCGCCCAGCACACCGGCGTCCAGCAGGGAGAAGTCGACCAGGGTCACGACGTCGGTCAGCGAGCCGACCGAGATGCGCGGCAGCGGCAGCACGGCGGCCGCCGCGGAGGCGACCACGACGGCCACCAGCATCCCCGGCACGGCGCGCCACGGCGTGCGCTTCCACAGCGACGCCACGACCAGCGTCAGCACACCCACCGCCAGGCCGCTCAGGCCCACGGAGGTCGTCACGGCGTCGCGGGCGAGGTCGACCAGGCCGGTGATCTTCGCGCCGGTCGTCGCGGGCTGGTCCTGCCCGGCGAACGGGTAGAGCTGGCCCAGCACGAGCACCAGGCCGATGCCGGCGAGCATGCCCTGCACCACGGCGGGCGAGATGGCGCGGAACCAGCGGCCCAGCCGCAGCAGGCCCATCGCCACCTGGAGCAGGCCCGCGCCCAGCACGATGAGGCCGAGGGCGCGCACGCCGTGCGCCGCGACGGTGTCCGCGACCAGCACGGTCAGGCCCGCCGCCGGTCCGCTGACCTGCATGGTGCTGCCCGGCAGCAGGCCGACCACGAGGCCGCCCACCACGCCGGTGACGATGCCGAGTTCCGCCGGGACGCCGGAGGCGACGGCGATGCCCACGCACAGCGGGAGCGCCACCAGGAACACCACCAGCGACGCGCCGACGTCGGGCCAGAGGGTCGGGCGCACCCGGGTCGGGGCGGGGCGTTCGGTCCGGGTGCTCACCGGTCGGCCCCCGGCAGCTCGGGCCGGCCGTGCACGGCGCGTGACCCCGCGCGGGAGGAAGGCGTTCGGCGGTCGGTGTGCCCGCGTCCCATTTCCCGGGACACGCGGGGCGAATATGCACGGGCACGGGCGGCCCGCGGTTGGAATTGCATCGGATTTCCCCACTCGTCGGTGTTCGAACGGTGCGATCGACTGGCGGTGGGGTGCCGATCAGTTCCGGAACACCTGGAGGGCCGACGGCGTGGACCACGAGCGGAGGTGTTCGCGTCGTCCCCGGTCCACGGGCGGGTCCGTGCCGGTGGTCACGTCGAGGCGCCGGTCGACGGGCACGGCGCGGGACCGTCCCGCCGCAGGTCGGGGCGGTTGCGGGCGCTTCACCGCGTGGCGCGGCTCCGGGCCGCCGCGGCACTCCCGGCCGGGTTCCTCCTCGGTCCCCGCGGCCACCGCGTGACCCGGGACCGGGCGCGCGGGCTTGGCGTGGCCCAGCGGTGAAGGGGCCAGCACGGCGACGAGCGCCACGACGATCGCGACGACCACGACACGCGTCATGACACCCCCCGATGAACCGTGCCCGTGATGAAGTCTCACGGAGCAGGGTGACGTGAGGGTTAATGTGGGGCCTTCGGCGCGCATTTCGCGCGATATTCACTCGATGGTTCGTGACGCAGGTCATTCACCGGGAGTCTGTTCACGCACCGTGACCACCTTCGGGCCGAGCTTGGAGTGCGGCGGCGCTAGTCGAGCGCCGCGAGCGTGAACGACGCGGCGGCCGCGAGCGAGCACAGGGCCCGGACGTGGTTCGCGGGCACCCACTCGCGCAGGTAGCGGGCCCAGTCCTCGGCGGCGCCCCGCCGTGCCAGCCGGTCGTTGCGCGGGATGTGGAACCCGATCGTCAGCACGATCCCGCCCAGGACGTACAGGGCCGCGCCGGCCCACGCCCACGGGCCGCCCTCGAACGCCGCCACCACGCCGACGACCGCCGTGCCGAGGAAGACGCCGAGGAACGCGGGGTTGACCACGGCGAGGTTGACCGCCCGCATGGCCGCGACACCGACCGCGGGCTCGGCTCGCCGCAGGCCGGGCATGACCATCGCGGAGAACGCGAAGAACACTCCGGCCATCATCCCGCAGCCGAGGGCCGCGACGATCGTCACC
The DNA here is from genome assembly GCF_042752395.1 of Actinosynnema sp. NPDC059335. Taxonomy (NCBI): domain Bacteria; kingdom Bacillati; phylum Actinomycetota; class Actinomycetes; order Pseudonocardiales; family Pseudonocardiaceae; genus Actinosynnema; species Actinosynnema sp. NPDC059335. The sequence goes on from NZ_JBHYXZ010000109.1 coordinate 12,661, forward strand.
GTGGGGACCATGCCGCCCAGTCAAACCGACCGGCCCTCGGCTTCCCATCGCCGAAACCCTCGACCGCATACGCGCGCGTCTTACCCTTGCGCCCGTGGACGCTCTCGCCGGGCTGCTGGACGGACCGCGCGCCCGCGGCGCGTTCCTCGTGCGCACCGTGCTGGACCCGCCGTGGTCGCTGCGCGTCGAGGACCGCGCGCCGCTGACCGTGGTGGCGGTGGTGCGCGGCGAGGGCCGGCTGCTGCCGCACGACGACCGGCCCGTGCCGCTGCGGACCGGTGACGTGGCGGTGCTGCGCGGGCCCGATCCGTACACGCTCGCCGACGACCCCGCCACGCCGGTGCAGGCGGTCGTCCACCCCGGCGGGATCACCACCACGCCGGACGGGTCGGCGCTGTGCGAGCAGTGGGGCCTGGGCGTGCGCACGTGGGGCACGCGCCCGGACGGCGAGGTCGTGCTGCTCAGCGGCACCTACCAGCTGGACGGCGAGGTGAGCCGGCGGCTGCTGTCGGTGCTGCCGCCGTTCCTCGTGGCGCCCTCCGCGGACCTGCCGCTGGTGCCGCTGCTGGCCGCCGAGACCGCCCGCGACCAGCCGGGTCAGGAGGCGGTGCTGGACCGCATGCTGGACCTGCTGCTGATCTCCGTGCTGCGGGCGTGGTTCTGCCGCCCGGAGGCGCGCACGCCGAGGTGGTACTCCGCCCACGCCGACCCCGTGGTCGGGCGGGCCTTGCGACTGCTGCACGCCGACCCCGCGCGACCCTGGACGGTGGCCTCGCTGGCCGGGGCGGTGGGCGTGTCGCGGGCGGCGCTGGCCAGGAGGTTCACCGACCTGGTGGGCGAGCCGCCGATGGCCTACCTGACCGGCTGGCGGCTCACGCTGGCCGCGGACCTGCTCCGCGAGCCGTCCGCGACCCTGGACGCCGTGGCCCGCCGGGTCGGCTACAGCACGGGCTTCGCGCTGAGCACGGCGTTCAAGAGGGAACGCGGCGTGAGCCCGTCCGAACACCGCGCCAACGCCTAGGCCCGCGGCACCCCTTCGGCAGCCCTCCGGCCCCGTGCAGCGCGACTACGCCCGGCGAGCCGCCGTACGTGGGCCCCGTCCGGCGGCGGTCACGCGCCGATCAGGCGTGCGGCGAGGTAGCCCTCCAGCTGGTCCATCGAGACGCGTTCCTGCGTCATGGTGTCGCGCTCGCGCACGGTCACCGCGTGGTCGGTCAGCGTGTCGAAGTCGACCGTGACGCAGAACGGCGTGCCGATCTCGTCCTGCCGCCGGTAGCGGCGGCCGATGGCGCCGGCGTCGTCGAACTCGATGTTCCAGTGCTTGCGCAGCGCGTTGGCCAGGTCCTTCGCCTTCGGCGACAGCTCGGCGTTGCGCGACAGCGGCAGCACGGCGGCCTTGACCGGGGCCAGCCGGCGGTCCAGGCGGAGCACGACGCGCTTGTCCACGCCGCCCTTGGCGTTCGGGGCCTCGTCCTCGGTGTACGCCTCCAGCAGGAACGCCATCATCGGCCGGCCGACGCCGGCGGCGGGCTCGATCACGAACGGCCGGTAGCGCGAGTTCGTGGCCTGGTCGAAGTACGACAGGTCCACGCCGGAGTGGTTCGAGTGGGTGTTCAGGTCGAAGTCGGTGCGGTTGGCGATGCCTTCCAGCTCACCCCACTCCTGGCCGCCGAACTGGAAGCGGTACTCGATGTCGACGGTCCGCTTGGAGTAGTGCGACAGCTTTTCCTTGGGGTGCTCGTAGTGCCGCAGGTTCTCCTTCGAGATGCCCAGCTCGGTGTACCAGCGGGTGCGCTCGTCGATCCAGTACTGGTGCCATTCCTCGTCGGTGCCCGGCTCGACGAAGAACTCCATCTCCATCTGCTCGAACTCGCGCGTGCGGAAGATGAAGTTGCCCGGCGTGATCTCGTTGCGGAAGCTCTTGCCGATCTGGCCGATGCCGAACGGCGGCTTGCGCCGGGACGTGGTCTGCACGTTGAGGAAGTTCGTGAAGATGCCCTGCGCGGTCTCCGGGCGCAGGTAGTGCAGGCCCTCGTCGGTCTCGACCGGGCCGAGGTGGGTCTTGAGCAGGCCGTTGAACATCTTCGGCTCGGTGTACCGGCCGCGGGTGCCGCAGTTCGGGCACGGCACGTCGGAGACGTCGCCCTCGGCGACCTGCTTGCCGGTGCGCTCGGCGTACTCCTCGACCAGCGTGTCCTGCCGGAACCGCTTGTGGCAGGAGTTGCACTCGATCAGCGGGTCGACGAACGCCTCGACGTGCCCGGACGCCACCCACACCTCGCGCGGCAGGATCACCGACGAGTCCAGGCCGACGACGTCCTCGCGGCCGCGGACCATGAAGTTCCACCACTGGCGCTTGATGTTGTCCTTCAGCTCGACGCCGAGCGGACCGTAGTCCCAGGCCGACCTGGTGCCGCCGTAGATCTCGCCGCACGGGTAGACGAACCCGCGACGCTTGCACAGGCTGACGACGGTCTCGATGCGATCGGCTGCCACGGACGCTCCATCGGGAGATGCGGAACGGGACGGGAATGGGGCTTGTCAGCCTAGTCCCCGTCGCCGGACCACCTCCGGGCGACCGGTCGCACGCGCCCGGACCGCCGGTCGCGGATCCCCCCGGACGGTCGGCGTGCGGAGCGCGGGAACGCTCAGCGCGGGGTGGCCGGGCCGGCGGCCTCGCCCAGGCGGACGGTGCCGGCGTCGTGCGCCAGCAGGCTCACCTCGCGCCGGACCTCGCCGTCGGCGGCGACCAGCAGCGGCTCGTAGGCGGCCGGCTCGTCGGTGCTCGCCTCGGACAGCAGGGGGATGACGTGCTCGCGCACCTCGAACGGCGACAGCGCCCGCCGGTAGGCCACCACCGAGTCGAACTCGACGGTCAGCACGAACCGGTCGGCCTCGTCCGTGGACCGCGACAACTGCGCGCGCCGGCACCCGGGCTGGGCGGTGAGCAGGGACAACGCCCGGTCGACGCGCCCGGTGAACGCCTCGACGCCGGATTCCGCCACGGTGAAGCGGCACACGAGCAGCACGGTGCAAGGATGCCACGGTGGCTGGTAACTCGAAGCGGACCCTGATCCCCGGTGCCGGACCGCTCTCGCGGGTGCCCGCGCCGGCGGCGTTCCTGGTGGTCCTGGCGCTGTTCGGGCTGGGCGTGTGGCTGGGCGGCGCGGTGGGCGCGCTGCTGCTGGGCGTGCTGGCGGCGGGGGTGGCGGTGCTGCTGGCGACCACGTGGCCCCTGCTCACGCCCGGCGCGCGCGTGTTGAGACTGCTCGTCCTCGGCGTCCTGGTGCTCATCGCCGTGTCGGTGCTCTAGCGCCGTAGTATCGGTGGTGAAAATCCATACCACCGGGAGGCGTCGTGACGGTCGGAGTGCGGGGGGACCACGTGCACTCACCGGAACGCCGCGTACCACCACCGGCGCCGCCGAAGCCCGCCGACACCCTCGCCGCGGCCGGTGAGCTGCTGCGCGCGCTCGCCGCGCCGGTGCGGATCGCCATCGTGCTGCAGTTGCGGGAGGCGGACCGCTGCGTGCACGAGCTGGTCGAGGCGCTGGGCGTGGCCCAGCCGTTGATCAGCCAGCACCTGAGGGTCCTCAAGGCCGCCGGCGTGGTGCACGGCGAGCGGCACGGCCGCGAGGTCGTCTACCGGCTCGTGGACGAGCACCTCGCGCACATCGTGGTGGACGCGGTCGCCCACGTGGACGAGGGACCCCCCGACGTCGACCGGACCGACCGCACGCCCCGGACGGAGGAGATGTGACCACTGGCGAGCGCCCGACCACCGCGGTCCCCGGGCTGCGGTCGACCAAGCAGCGGACCGCCGTGTCGAAGCTGCTCGACTCGCTCGGCGAGTTCCGCTCGGCCCAGGAGCTGCACGAGGAGCTGCGCAAGCGGGGCGAGGGCATCGGCCTGACCACGGTCTACCGCACGCTGCAGTCGCTGGCCGACGCGGGCGAGGTGGACGTGCTGCGCACCGACTCCGGCGAGGCGATCTACCGCCGCTGCTCCCAGCACCACCATCACCACCTGGTGTGCCGGAGCTGCGGCCGCACGGTCGAGGTCGAGGGGCCCGCGGTGGAGAAGTGGGCCGACCGGGTCGCGGCGGAGAACGGGTTCGTCGAGGTCAGCCACACCGTCGAGATCTTCGGCACGTGCCGCGAGTGCTGCGCGAGGACTCAGCCCTCGTAGGTGTCCTCGGGCGTGGCGATCGGCACCACCCGCGCCACGGTGAACGTCGGCACGAACGCGTTCTCCTTGGTCGCCGAGCCGGGCACGACCCGGCCGGTGGCCTCGACCCACTGGTCGGTGGGCAGCGCGCCGAAGTCCTGGCCGACCATCCTGGCCTTGACCGGCGAGGCGTCCGCGGCGCAGCACGAGATGGTCAGCCGGGCGATGAACACGTCCCCGTCCTTGCGCACCACGAACCCGGTGAGCCGGACCGTGCGGTCGTCCAGCGAGCCGGAGTCGTCCCAGGCCGTGCGGGTGACGAACTCGCCGATGGTGAGCGGGACCACCTCGTCGGACGGCAGCGGCGCGAACCCGCTGGACGCCTTGGCCTCCTGGGCGGCGTTGCGGTCGGACCGGTTGACGGTGTCCGCGCCCAGGGCGGGCGGGCTGATCAGGAACACCGCGAGCACGGGCAGCAGCAGCATCCACGGGCTGCGTGACGTGCCGTGCTCGTGACCGGCGTGGACGGCGGCGTCGGGCGCGGTCCCGTCCGGGTCGGCCTGGCTCGCCCGGATGTCGCGCACGATCGACACCACCGCCAGCACCACCATGACCGCGCCGGTCGCCACCAGCCACGGCTGGAGCGACTCCTTGACGTACCGCAGGTAGGTGCCGGTCAGCGCGAGCTTCAGCAGCGCGCCGCCGAGCAGCACCAGCAGGATGTTCTGGGTCTCTCGCCTCATCGGTCCGCACACCTCACAGGAACACCGCTCCCGCCGCCAGGGCCGACGCGATCGCCACCACGAACGTGGCGGGGGCGAACCGCGCCGCGAAGGACTTGCCGAACGCGCCCGCCTGCAGCGCGACGAGCTTGACGTCGACCGCCGGGCCGACCACCAGGAACACCAGCCGGGGCAGCAGCGGCAGCGCCGACATGGAGGCGGCGACGAACGCGTCGGCCTCGCTGCACAGCGCCAGCACCACGGCCAGCAGCGACAGCACCACCACGGCCAGCACGACCTGGCCGCCCAGCGTCTCCAGCCACGCCTGCGGCACGAGCACGTTGAACGCCGCCGCGAACACGCCGCCGAGCACCAGGAACCCGCCCGCGTCCACCAGGTCGTGCCGCGCGGTCTCGGCGAACACCGCCCACCGGGACGTGCCGTCGTGGTCGGGCAGGCGGCTCAGCGCCCGTTCGGCGATCCACTCGGCCTTGCCGAACCGGGTCCACAGCCAGCCCATGACCACCGCGGTGAGCAGCGCGCCGGCGAACCGGGCGGGCACCATCCCCGGCGCGTTGGGGAACGCCACGGCCGTGGACACGAGCACGATCGGGTTCACGGCGGGCGCGGCGAGCAGGAACGTCAACGCCACGGCCGGCGCCACGCCCTGCTGCATCAGCCGGCGCGAGACGGGCACGGACGCGCACTCGCAGCCGGGCAGCGCCACCCCGGCGACCCCGGCGACGGGCACGGCCAGCCCGGTCCGGCGCGGCAACGCCCGGCGCAACGCGCTCGCCGGGATGAACGCCGCGATCGCGCCGCTGATCAGCACACCGAGGACGAGGAACGGCAGCGCCTGCACGCACACCGCGACGAACACCGTGGACGCCGTGCGCAGCACCGGCACGTCCAGCACGCCGACCAGCCAGTCCTGGAGCACCAGCGCCAGCACGAGCAGCACGCAGAGCACTTCGAGCGACGTGATCTTCCACCGCGTCGGCGGTCGTCGCCGGCGGGAGCCCCGGATCTCGCCAGTGATTGTCACTTTCGAAATGATGCCAGAACACCGGCGCTCCGCTCACCGACCTCCGGGGCGTTTCCGACCCGCTTCCGAGTGGCCGCCCCGTCGGACACCCGCGTCCGGACGGGTGACCGTCCGGCGGCCGCCGCAACGCCCGCGCCCCGCTCCGCGATGACAGGGGACATCGACGTCAGGCGGTGAGGATGAGCGACGACTGGTTCCTGAACTACGCGCACCGGCACGAGATGACGCCGGGCTACAGCCCCGACGACGACGTGCCGGACCCGTACCTGCCCGGCGACGCCGTGCCCGCTCGGGAGCCCAAGAGCAGGGGCGGGTCGCAGCGGGCGGCGCGCCCCGCACCGGTCGGCGGCGGTTCCCTGCCCGCGGCGGACCGGGGCGGTCCGTGGGAGGTCGTCGCACGCAGGTGGCTGACGCGCAACCCGCGGCGCAGCAACCGCGAGTGCCTGCGCGCGCTGCGCGAAGCGGGACACCGGGGTGGCAGCACGAAGCTGATCCAGCGGATCCGCGACGGGCTGCCCAAGGGTGTGCGGGCCCGATCCGTGCCGCCCGCAGGCGCCAAGGCGGGCGCCGCCGGGAAGGCCCGCGCCGACGGGCCCCGGTCCACCGGGTCGCAGCGTGGGGCGTCCCAGCCGGTCAAGCCCTCGCCCGGAACCCGGCGCGACGCGGTCAGCCGCCGACACCGGGCCCGGGCGCGGCCGGCGTGGCACGACGTCGCGCTCCGGTGGCTGGCCGCGCACCCCGGTGCGAGCAACAACGAGTGGCTGGAGGCCATCGCGGAGCAGGGGTGCGTCGGCGTGACGAAGTCCGACCTGACCGCCCTGCGCCGCGAGATCGGACCGGTCCGACGCGCTCAGCGACCCGGCCGGCCGGTCGCGCCGGCCCGGGTCCCGGAGCAGCCGGGACACCGCTACTGCGACGGCTGCGGCATGGCCCTCGACCTCGACGGCCGCTGCCGCTGCTGACCTCGGGCGCCCGGCACCGCGGCGAGCCGGACCTGGTGCCGTCGATCTGCGCGTGGTTCGAGGAACGCGGGTTCGAGCGGCGGTGGCTGTCCGGCCCGGACGCGGGTTTCGGCGTGGTCGTCCACCGCTTCCGCGGCCCCTGAGCGCGGGCACGCGCATGTTCACCCGGTTCATCGCAAGCCGCGCAGGGTCCGCAAGCTACGCACGGATCCTCGCAAGCTGCGCAGGGGTCCTCGCCCAGGGGACCCCTGCTTTCATTCTGCCGGCGGGGTCCGACAATTCCGGGCCTCCGCGGCTCTGCCGGCCGTCGGCTACTCCGCCGACCCGTCCTCTTCCCGCAGCTCGGCGATGGTCGCCAGCACGTCCGCCGCCTCCGTCACCGGCAGCAGCGGCTCGACCACGGCGGTCACGCCGCGGCTCGCGGCCAGCACCTCCTCGGCCAGCTTCACCGCGTCGTCACGGTCGTAGGGCCCGCACACGAACGACGCCCACTCCTCCCCCGCCGACGCCTCGAACGTGACGGCCCACGGCAGGCCCTCCACGTCGGTCTCGTCGTCGGGCTCGTACACGATCACACCGGCCATCAGGCACCCCCGGTTCCGGCCAGCAGCTCGTTGCGCAGCTGCGAGGCGGTGGACACGACCAACATCAGCAGCGTGCTCAGCGGTTCCGGCTTGAGCCCCTCGGCCGGGAACGCGTAGCGCAACGTCACGTCCATCCCGCGCTCGGTGTGCACCACGCCGAGCGTGCCGAACAGGCCCTGACCGGCGCGTTCCGCGGCGGACACGGCGAGGTTCCGGTCGTCGGGCAGGTCCCACGCCACCACGCAGGTCAGGCTGAGCACGGTCAGCCCCTCGGCCAACCGCATCGCCTGCACCGCGCACGGCACGTCCGCGTGCCGGAAGCTCAGCGCGCCGTCGTCGTCGACGTGCACCTCGTGGAACATCTCCAACGCCTCGCGGGCCGCGGTCAGCAGCTCCGCGGTCACCTTGGCGTCCTGGTCGGTCACTCCGGATCCTCCACGTCGGGCTTGTCGACGGCGCCGCCGAAGCGCCGGTCGCGCATGGCGTACGCCTCGCACGCGCGCCACAGGTGCAGCCGGTCGAAATCCGGCCACAGGATGTCCTGGAACACCAGCTCCGCGTACGCCGACTGCCACAGCAGGAAGTTCGACGTGCGCTGCTCCCCGGACGGGCGGATGAACAGGTCCACGTCCGGCATCTCGGGCTGGTACATGTACTTGGCGACGGTGCGCTCGTCCACCTTCTCCGGGTTCAGCTTGCCCGCCGCGACCAGCCGGGCGATCTCCCGCGCCGCGTCGCCGACCTCGGCCCGCCCGCCGTAGTTGATGCACATCGCCAGGTTCAGCACGTCGTTGTCCTTCGTGCGCTCCTCGGCGACCTCCAGCTCCTTGATGACGCTGCGCCACAGCCTCGGCCTGCGGCCCGCCCACCGCACCCGCACGCCGAGCTCGTCCAGCTCGTCGGTGCGGTGGTGGATCACGTCACGGCTGAAGCCCATGAGGAAGCGGACCTCCTCGGGGCTGCGCCGCCAGTTCTCGGTGGAGAACGCGTACAGCGACAGCCACTTCACGCCCATCTCGATCGCGCCCTTGGCCGCCTCGACCACGACGGCCTCGCCGCGCTTGTGCCCCTCGATGCGCGACAGGCCCCGCTGGTTGGCCCACCGGCCGTTGCCGTCCATCACGATCGCGATGTGCTTCGGCACGAGGTCGGCGGGCAGCACCGGGGGCGTGGCGCCGGACGGGTGCGGTTCCGGGGGTCGGGGAACGCGCTGGACGCGCTCAACCCGCCGTCGGCGGAGCATGGCTGTCCTCTCAGGGGTGTGTTCGGTGCGGCAGGCGACTCTATCCGTCGGCGGGCTGCGCCTTGCGCTCGACCAGCGGCAGCGACCGCAACTGCCGCTCCAGGTGCCACTGCAGGTGGGCGGCGACCAGGCCGCTCGCGTCCCGGCGGGCGACCGCGGGGATGCCGTCCACCACGTCCCACCGGCCGTGCAGCAGCGCCGCGAGCAGGCTCAGGGTGTCGCTGGACGGCGTGGCGCTGCCCGGCGGCCGGCACCGCGGGCACACCATGCCGCCCGCGTGCACGTTGAACGCCCGGTGCGGGCCGGGGTCGCCGCAGCGGGCGCACTCGTCCACGGCCGGCGCCCAGCCCGCGAACGCCATGGCCCGCATCAGGAACGCGTCGAGGATGAGCGAGGCGTCCCGCTCCTGCGCGGCCAACGCCCGCAACGCGCCCGTGACCAGCAGGTACAGCCGCAGCACCGGGTCGCCTTCCTCGGGCGTGAGCCGGTCGGCGGTCTCCAGCACCGCGCACCCCGCCGTGTAGCGCTGGTAGTCGTCCACCAGCACCACGCCGAACGCGTCCAGCGTCTCCACCTGGGTGATCACGTCCAGCGACCGGCCCGGGTAGAACTGCACGTCCACGTGCCCGAACGGCTCCAGCCGCGCGCCGAACCGGGACGACGTGCGGCGCACGCCCTTGGCCACCGCGCGCACCTTGCCGTGCCGCTGGGTGAGCAGCGTGATGATCCGGTCCGCCTCGCCCAGCTTCTGCACCCGCAGGACCACCCCGGTGTCCCGGTAGAGGTTCGCCACCTAGAACCCCAGTCTGCGCAACTGCTTCGGGTCGCGCTGCCAGTCCTTGGCGATCTTGATGTGCAGGTCGAGGTAGACCCGCGTGCCCAGCAGCTTCTCGATGTGCCTGCGGGAGGTGATGCCGACCTGCTTGAGGCGTTCGCCGCGGTGGCCCAGGATGATCGCCTTCTGGCTCGGCCGCTCGACGAACACGTTCGCGTGGATGTCCACCAGGTCGTCGCGGCCCTCGCGGGGCAGCATCTCCTCCACCACGACGGCGATCGAGTGCGGCAGCTCGTCGCGCACGCCCTCCAGCGCGGCCTCCCGGATCAGCTCGGCCACCAGGGTCAGCTCCGGCTCGTCGGTCAGCTCGCCGTCCGGGTACAGCGGCGGGCCCTCGGGGAGCTTGCCCAGCAGCAGGTCGGCGAGGGTGTCGACCTGGTAGCCGTCCACCGCGGACACCGGGATGAAGTCGGCGAAGTCCATCACCTGCTGCAACGCGAGCAGCTGCTCGGCGACCTGCTGCTGGCCCACCAGGTCGGTCTTGGTGACGATGCCGACCACCGGCGTGCGCTTCGCGATCTTCTCCAGCTCCGCGGCGATGAACCGGTCGCCGGGGCCGACCTTCTGGTCCGCGGGCACGCAGAAGCCGACCACGTCCACCTCGGACCACGTCTCCCGCACCAGGTCGTTGAGGCGCTGGCCGAGCAGCGTGCGCGGGCGGTGCAGGCCGGGGGTGTCCACGAGGACGAGCTGGCCGTCCTCGCGGTGCACGATGCCCCGGATGGTGTGACGGGTGGTCTGCGGCTTGCTCGACGTGATCGCGACCTTGGTCCCGACGAGCGCGTTGGTCAGCGTCGACTTGCCTGCGTTGGGGCGGCCGACGAAGCACGCGAACCCGGAGCGGTAACCATCCATCCGCCCATTGTCCCCGGCCCCGCCGACCGCGCCGCGTCAGCCCTCTCCCGGTGTTGTCCGGACCGCACGCCACCCGTCCCGGGCCAGGACGGCCCGGTAGGGGGAGAGCAGCCGCGCCTTGCCCCGGTCGTCTCGCTCACCGGCGGACGGAGGACTCGATTCTGTCGGTCATGATCGCCGGCCTGGTGCGCGACCACGAAGTGCGCCCGTGCGACGTGGAACCCCCGGCGGCACGGGCGGCTCTCACCGACGGTGATTGGCCGGTGACGACGAGGAGGCACCCGTGACCCGATTGCTCCGCTCGCTGCTCTTACCCGTGTTGGTGGCGTCCGCCCTGGTCGGGGGCGCGGGGGTGGCGTCCGCGGCATCCGCCACGGTCGGCAACACCGACGGCGACGGCCTCAACATCCGGTCCGCGCCCACGTCCGCGAGTGCGTCGCTCGGCCTGGTCTGGGACGGGCAGCGGGTGGACATCTCGTGCCAGGTGCGCGGCCAGTCCGTCACCAACACGCGCGGGTTCACCAGCGACCTGTGGGACTACGTGCCCGCGCTGCGCGGCTACCTCGCCGACGCCTACCTGGCCACCGGCTACGACTACCGCATCCCCGGCGTGCCCGACTGCGGCACCTCCACCGGGCGGCTGGTGCCCGTGTCGCAGTTCCACGGCCAGCCCAACCAGGGCGAGGACTGCGGCCCGGCCAGCGTGGTGTCCGCCCTGCTCGCCGCGGGCGTGACACCGAGGTCGTGGAACGCGAGCCGCCCGGTCGACGCGATCAACCGCGCCCGCTCGGACATGGGCTACGACCCCACCTGGAACGACCCGAACCGGTTCGGCACGAACGAGTCCGACGTCCACCGCGCGCTGGCCCGCAACGGCGTGAGCGCGACCGTGGTCTTCAACGACCTCAACCGCGTGCTCGCCCACGTCCGCAACGGCCGCCCGGCCATCATGGCGGGCAACATGGTGAGCCTGCCCTGGTCGGGCCGCAACGTGCCGCACTTCCTCACCGTCGCCGCCTACGACGGCGACTACCTGGTGCTCGACCCGGCCTCCCAGCCGATCGTCTACCGGGCGTCCGCGTCGACCCTCTCCGCGTACTTCAACCACGACCTCGGCCGGGCCGGCGTGCTGCTGTAACCCGTCACACGGTCTCCTGCACCGCACCCGACGCGTCGGCGCGCAGCACGGGCGCGCCGGCCGTCAGATCCCGCACGGCCGCCACGGACGCCGCGTCGACCTCCGAGGACGCCGTGACCACGGCCGCCGCCTCCAGGCCCTCCGCGCCGCTGGACACCGCCGCCGCCACGGCCGCCTGCAGGGCGGTCAGGCTCAGCGACGGCAGGGCGACCGTGGTCGCGGTGTAGGTCCGACCGTCGGTGTCCCGGACCGCCGCGCCCTCGGCCGCGCCCGTGCGCGCCCGCGCCGACCGCGCCAGCGTGATGATCTTCTGGTCCTCGGGGTCGAGGTCACTCACCGGTGGTCCCCTCGCTGTCGTGGCCGTTGTTCACCGGGCGCACCAGCACCGTCGTGATGCGCATCCGCCCGCGTTCGTCCTTGCCGCCCTCGGCCCGCATCCGCAGGCCCGCGATCTCGGCCTCCGTGCCCGGCAGCGGCACGCGGCCCAGCCGCTGCGCCAGCAGCCCGCCGACCGTCTCGACCTCGTGGTCGTCCAGCTCCGTGCCGAACAACGCGTCCAGGTCGTCCACCGGCAGCCGGGCGCTGACCCGCACCGAGCCGTCGTCCAGGTGCTCCACCGGCGGCCGGTCGTCGGTGTCGGACTCGTCGGTGATCTCGCCGACGATCTCCTCCAGGATGTCCTCGATCGTGAGCAGGCCCGCCGTGCCGCCGTACTCGTCCACCACCACCGCCAGGTGGTTGCGCGACAACTGCATCTCCCGCAGCAGGTCCGCGATCGGCTTCGAGTCCGGGATGAACGACGCGGGCTTCATCACGTCCGCCACCGACGTGCCGTTCGGCTCCTCGGCCAGCGTCAGCCGCACCAGGTCCTTGAGGTTCACCACGCCGACGATGTCGTCCACGCTCTCGCCGATCACCGGCACCCGGGTGTACCCGGTGCGCAGCGACAGCGCCAACGCCTGGCGGATCGACTTCGTCTGCTCGATCCACACGATCTCGGTGCGCGGCACCATCACCTCGCGCGCGATCGTGTCGCCCAGCTCGAAAACCGAGTGGATCATCTCCCGCTCGCCCTCGTCCACGACGCCGCGCTCCTGCGCCATGTCGACCAGCTCGCGCAGCTCCACCTCGGACGAGAACGGGCCCTCGCGGAAACCCCGGCCCGGCGTGATCGCGTTGCCGACCAGGATCAGCAGCCTGCTCAACGGCCCCAGCACGCGGCCGAGCACCCGGATCGGGGCCGCCGCGACCAGGCTCACCGCGTACGGGTGCTGCCGGCCGATCGTCCGCGGACCCACGCCGACCAGCACGTACGACACCACGAGCATGCTCAGCCCGGCGACCAGCATCGCCACCCACCCGGTGTCGATGCGGCCCAGGCACACCACCGTGACCAGCACCGTCGCCGCCAGCTCGCAGCCCAGGCGCAGCAACAGCAGCAGGTTCACGTGCCGCGGCCGGTCCGCCAGCAGCGCGATCAGCTGCCCCGCGCCCGCCCGGCCCTGCCGCTGCAACGCCTCGACCCGGGCCCGCGACACCGTGCCCAACGCCGCGTCCGCGCCCGCGAACGCGCCCGCCGCCAACACCAGGACCACGGCCAACACCAACAAGCCGGCGGTACCGCCTATCACCCCGACCGCCTCAGGCCGTCGGCTCGGGCCGGTCCGCGTCCTCCAGGCCGACGGCCCCGAGGAGCTTCGAGTCGGCCTCGCGCTGCGCCGACTTGCGCTCCGCCTCGGCCGCCGCGGTGCGGAAGTCACCGAGGATGCGGTTCTGCAACGTGAACATCTCCCGCTCCTCGGCGGGTTCGGCGTGGTCGTACCCGAGCAGGTGCAGCACGCCGTGCACGGTCAGCAGGTGCAGCTCGTCCAGCAGGCTGTGACCCGCCTTCTTCGCCTGGTCCTTGGCGAAGTCCGGGCACAGCACGATGTCGCCGAGCAGCGCCGGGCCGAGGCCCGCCGCGTCGGGGCGGCGCGCCGAGTCCAGCTCGTCCATGGGGAACGCCATCACGTCGGTCGGACCGGGCAGGTCCATCCAGCGCTGGTGCAGGTCCGCCATCACGTCCAGCTCCACGAGCAGGACGGACAGCTCGGCCAACGGGCTGACGCCCATCCGGTCCAGGGCGAACCGGGCGGCGGCGACGATGGACGGCTCGTCCACGGTCACGCCCGACTCGTTCGCGATCTCGATGCTCACGGCGCCTATCGTCCCCGGCGCTGCCCGTGCGACCGCGCACCGGGTCCGGCGTGGTGCCTGCGCTGGTCGGCCGCCTCGCCCTCGTCCTGCTCGACCTGCCACTTCTCGTAGGCGTCCACGATGTCCGCGACCAGCCGGTGCCGGACCACGTCGTTGCTGGTCAGGACGGAGAAGTGGACGTCCTCCACGCCTTCGAGGATGTCCTTGACCACCTTCAGCCCGCTGCGCTGCCCGCCGGGCAGGTCGACCTGGGTGATGTCGCCGGTCACCACGATCTTCGACCCGAACCCCAGCCGGGTGAGGAACATCTTCATCTGTTCGGGCGTCGTGTTCTGCGCCTCGTCCAGGATGATGAACGCGTCGTTCAGCGTGCGACCACGCATATAGGCCAGTGGGGCGACCTCGATCGTGCCCGCCTGGGTCAGGCGCGGGATGGACTCGGGGTCCACCATGTCGTGCAGGGCGTCGTACAGGGGGCGCAGGTACGGGTCGATCTTCTCGTACAGCGTGCCCGGGAGGTAGCCCAGCCGCTCGCCCGCCTCGACCGCCGGCCTGGTCAGGATGATGCGGTTGACCTGCTTGGCCTGGAGCGCCTGCACGGCCTTCGCCATGGCCAGGTACGTCTTGCCCGTGCCCGCCGGACCGATGCCGAACACCACCGTGTTCTGGTCGATCGCGTCCACGTAGTGCTTCTGGTTCAACGTCTTCGGCCGGATGGTCCGACCGCGGCGCGAGATGATGTCGAGGCTCAGCACCTCGGCGGGCGACTCGGCGGTGCCCGCGGACAACATCGCGACCGTGCGGCGGACCGTGTCGGGGCCCACCTGCTGACCCCGGCTGGCCAGCGTGACCAGCTCGGAGAACACGCGTTCGGCGAACGCCACGTCGGCGGGCGCGCCGGAGAGCGTGATCTCGTTGCCGCGCACGTGCACGTCGGCGACCAGCAGTTCCTCGGCGAGCCGGAGGTTCTCGTCGCGCGACCCGAGCAGGGCGAGCACCGCGCCGTCGGGCACGGCGAACTTCGATTGGGCGTCGGCCGCGGCCGGGGTGGTCTGCGGCGTGTTGTCAGCGGTACCGGCCACGTGGCCTCGGGCCCTCTTCCTGCGCGTTCGCGCCGTGCTCGGGTGAGTTCGACTGCTGGTCCCGATGCTAGCCGTCCCCACCGACACTCCGCACCGGAGTAGAAAACGGGTTGGACACGGCCGGTGTACTCGGAGTCGTGGCGACGATGCGCGTGCTCACCCCCGACGACCTGCCCGCCTGCGTCCGGCTGGCGTCGGACCGGGGGTGGCCGGAGGAGCCGGCGAAGTGGGCGTTCCTGCTGCGGGTGGGCACCGGGTTCGGGCTGTTCGAGGGCGACGAGCTGATCGGCACCACGATCGTCACCCGGTTCGGTGATGCGCACGCGGCGGTCAGCATGGTGCTGGTGGCGTCCGCCCACGGCGGTCGCGGGTGGGGGCGGCGGTTGGTCGGGCACGCGCTGGAGTTCGCGGGCACGCCGGTGGTGTCGCTGCACGCGACGTCGTTCGGCAAGCCGCTCTACGAGAAGCTCGGGTTCCGCTCGGTGGGCCGGGTGACCGCGCACGTCGGGGAGTTCCGCGGCGCCGCCCCGGGCACGTCGCGGCCGTTGGCGGAGGCGGACCGGGCGCGGGTGGTGGCGGTCGACGCCGAGGTGTTCGGCGCCGACCGGTCGGGGATGTGGGAGGAGCTGTTCGGGTTCGCCGAGCGGGTGCGGGTGGCCGACGACGGGTTCGCGGCGGCGTGGCGCAACGGGGACGTGACGATGGTGGGTCCGGTGGTGGCGTCGTCGGCGGCGCGCGCGGCGGAGCTGGTCGCGGACCTGGCGTCGGGTGTCGTGCGGGTGGACGTGCGGGACCCGTGGCTGGGCGCGTGGTTGGCGCGGCACGGCGTGCCGGCGCGGTTCACCGTCGACCTGATGGTGCGCGGGGAGTTCGGCGGTGACCGCGCGCGGCTGTTCGCGCCGGTGATGCAGGCCCTGGGTTAGGCGAGCGGGCCGAGCCGACGGCCGCCGAGGACGTGCAGGTGGGCGTGGAAGACGGTCTGGCCGGCGTGGTCGCCGGTGTTGAACAGCAGCCGGTAGCCGGTGTCGGCGACGCCTTCGGCCTTGGCCACCTCGCCCGCGGCCAGGAAGAGGTCGTCCAGCACGCCGGGCGCGGTGGCGGCCAGGGCCACGGCGTCCGGCGCGTGGAGCTTGGGCACGACCACGACGTGCGTCGGGGCCTGGGGGGCGATGTCGCGGAACGCCAGCGTGGTGTCGGTCTCGTGCACCACGGTCGCCGGGATCTCGCGGGCGACGATGCGGCAGAACAGGCAGTCGGACATGGCTCCGCAGGCTACCCACCCGGCCACCCCGAACGTTGAATTCGGGGTCCCCGACCGTACGACTCACGCGTCCCCAACGTACGACTCACGCGTCCCCAACGTAGGACACGCGCGTTCCGAACGTAGGACACGCGCGTCCTGAACGTAGGACACGCGCGTTCTGAACGTAGGACACGCGCGTTCTGAACGTAGGACACACGCGTGTGTCCTACGTTCGCGGCGCGTGTGTCCTACGTTCGCGGCGCGTGAGTCGAACGGTCGGGGGACGTGAGTTCTACGGTTGGGTGCGGTGGGCCAGGGTCAGGGCGGCGGTGCGGCAGGCGGCCCAGGCCGCGGTGCCGGGGGTGATCAGGGCCATGTGGTCGGTGGCGGGCAGGGCGACCAGGTCGGCGCCGGAGGCGCGGGCGAACGCCTCGCTCTGCTCGAACGGCACGTCCTCGTCGTCCTCGCCGTGCACGAGGACCATCGGCTTGTCGATGGGCAGCTGGGCGGCGGGCGAGGCGTCGGCGTAGCGGTCGGGCACCTCGTCCGGGGTGCCGCCCAGCAGTTCGGCGGCGCGGCGGGTGATGGCCGGGTGCCGGAGGAAGTCGAGCACGCCCGCCTGGGCGACCGCGCCGGCCACGCGGGGGTGCCGGGCGGCGGCCCACACCGCCAGGTGGCCGCCCGCCGAGTGACCGAGCGTGACGACCGGGCCGAGGGCGGGGTCGAGGGCGTCGAGGGCGGCCAGGACGTCGGCGCCGGTGGCGGGCCACCCGCCACCGCCGGTCAGCCGCCGGTACTCGATGTTGTACGCGGCGACGCCGTGCGCGACGAGGTCGGCGGCCAGGGGGCGGCCGAGTTCCAATCCGTACCGCTGGTGCCAGAAACCACCATGGATTACCACGACAACGGGAAATGATTCACCAGTCGGCGTGGAAAACTCGCCGAACTGGCTGGGGTGCGGGCCGTAGACGATGCGCAATCGAAACCCCTTGGGCAAAAAAGAGGCCGCGTCGCGGTGGGACCTGGGGGTCGTCCCACCGC
>NZ_JBHYXZ010000110.1:0-12961 GCF_042752395.1 Actinosynnema sp. NPDC059335
GGGTCGGCGGTGCGGCGGGGGTCGGGGGAGCGGCGCGGGTCGGCCCGGCCGTCCTCGGGCGGGCGGCGGCCGGCGGGGGGACGCGGGCCGTCCCCGCCCGGCCTCGGCCGGCCGACGGGCTCGTTGCCCGCCCTCGGCGCGCGCGGCCGGTCCGCGGACCCGGGGTCGTTGCCGGGGCGGCGCTCCCCGGGCGCGCGTCGTTCGCCCGTCGGGCGCTCGGGACCGCGGCGCGGCGGCTCGACCCGGCCACCCGGTTCGGGTCGGCCACCCGGTTCGGGTCGTCCGGGCGGCTGGGCGCGCGGCGGTTGGCCCGCGGAGGGGTGCCGAGGGGGAACGGGTCGCCGGCGGAACCCGTCGGGCTCGCCTGGCCTCGGCGGCCGGTTGTCCACTCCCACTCCTCCCATGTACCCGGGTACGCCCCGTTGGACGCGTGACGAGCCGCCCGGGTTGCCACCAGCGTCGCACAGCCACCGCGCCGGACGTGGTGATACCGGTCGGAGGCCGGCCTGACCAGGCCGGTTACCCGATTGTGAGGTCGGGGTGCCCGCGTTCGTAGACTGCCACCGTGCTGACCATGCAGGATGCGCTGCTCGCGCTGACCCGGTACTGGACCGAACGGGGCTGCGTCGTCGTGCAGCCGTACAACACGGAGGTCGGCGCAGGCACGTTGAACCCCGCCACCGTGCTGCGGGTGCTCGGCCCCGAGCCGTGGCGCGTGTCGTACGTCGAGCCCAGCGTGCGGCCCGACGACGCGCGGTACGGCGAGAACCCCAACCGGCTCCAGACCCACACCCAGTTCCAGGTGATCCTCAAGCCCGACCCGGGCGACCCGCAGGAGCTGTACCTCGGCAGCCTGGAGGCGCTGGGCATCGACGTCCGGGCGCACGACGTGCGGTTCGTCGAGGACAACTGGGCCTCGCCCGCGCTCGGCGCGTGGGGCCTGGGCTGGGAGGTGTGGCTGGACGGGCTGGAGATCACCCAGTTCACCTACTTCCAGCAGGCGGGCGGCATGTCGCTCGACCCGGTGTCGGTGGAGATCACCTACGGCATCGAGCGCATCATGATGGCGCTGCAGGGCGTGGACCACTTCAAGGACATCGCCTACGCGCCCGGCATCTCCTACGGCGAGGCGTTCGGCCAGGCCGAGTACGAGATGAGCCGCTACTACCTCGACGACGCCGACGTGGAGGCCAACAAGCGGCTGTTCGAGGAGTACGCGGCCGAGGCGCGCCGGATGCTCGACGCGCGCCTGCCCGTGCCCGCGCACAACTACGTGCTCAAGTGCTCGCACACGTTCAACGTGCTGGACGCGCGAGGCGCGATCAGCACCACCGAGCGGGCCCGCGCGTTCGGGCGGATGCGCGGCCTGGCCCGCGAGGTCGCCCAGCTCTGGGCGGCCCGCCGCGAGGAGCTGGGCCACCCGCTCGGCCTCGCGCAGGCCCCCGCCCCGGCCTCGCTGCCCGCGACGTTCGCCGAGGTCGCGGACGCGAGCACGCTGCTGTTCGAGATCGGCACCGAGGAGTTGCCGCCCGCCGAGGTCACCCGCACCGTGCAGGCGGTCCGGCAGGCCGTGGCGGACAAGCTGGGCGCGACCAGGCTGGCCCACGGCGCGGTCGAGGTACACGGGACGCCCCGGCGCGTCGTCGTGCTGGTGCCCGACGTGGCCCCGCACGAGCCGAACGCGGAGAAGACCGTGCGCGGTCCCCGCGTGTCCGCCGCGTTCGACGCCGACGGCAACCCGACCAAGGCCGCCCAGGGGTTCGCCCGCGGCCAGGGCGTGGACGTCGCCGCGCTGGGCCGGGTCACCGAGAACGGCGTCGAGCACGTCGCCCTAGTCCGCACCGACCCCGGTCGGGGCGCGGTGGAGGTGCTCAGCGGGCTGCTCGGCGAGGTGGTCGCGGAGCTGCGCGCCGAGAAGAACATGAAGTGGAACGACCCGAAGCTGTCGTTCACCCGCCCGATCCGCTGGCTGCTGGCCCTGCTGGGCACGACGCCGGTGCCGGTCGCGGTGTCCTCCCTGGCCGCCGAGCCGAAGACCCGCGTGCACCGCACCGCCGCCACGCCGGTGGTGGAGGTCCCCACGGCGGACGGCTACCTGGAGTTCCTGGCCGGGCACGGCATCGACGCCTCGGCGGAACGGCGGCGCGCCGCGATCGTGGCCCGCGCCGAGGAGCTGGCCGCCTCCGTGGGCGGCGTCGTGGACTTCGAGGGCGTGCTGGACGAGGTCACCAACCTGGTCGAGCGGCCCACGCCGATCCTGGGCTCGTTCGACGAGCGCTACCTGGAGCTGCCCGCGCAGATCCTCACCACGGTGATGCGCAAGCACCAGCGCTACCTGCCGGTGCGCGCCCGGGACGGCTCGCTGCTGCCGCACTTCGTCGCGGTCGCCAACGGCGAGGTGGACGCGGACCTGGTCCGCGCGGGCAACGAGGCCGTGCTGCGCGCCCGGTACGAGGACGCGGCGTTCTTCTGGCGGGCCGACCTGCGCACGCCGCTGGAGGACATGAAGGCCGGCCTGGAGAAGCTGACCTTCGCCGACAAGCTGGGCTCGATGGCCGACCGGGCGGCCCGGATCGCGGCGCTGGCGCGGCGGCTCGCGGAGGAGGTCGGCGCGGCCGACGACACGCTGGCGCGGGCGGGCGAGCTGGCCAAGTTCGACCTGGGCTCGCAGATGGTGATCGAGCTGTCCAGCCTGGCCGGCGTGATGGCCCGCGAGTACGCCGAGCGGGCCGGGGAGACCCCCGAGGTCGCCCGCGCGCTGTACGAGATGGAGCTGCCGCGCTCGGCGGGCGACGCGCTGCCGTCGTCCACGCCCGGCGCGTTGCTGTCCCTGGCCGACCGGTTCGACCTGCTGGCCGGGCTGTTCGGCATCGGGGCCAACCCGACCGGCAGCTCCGACCCGTTCGGGCTGCGGCGGGCGGCGCTGGGCGCGGTGAGCGTGCTGCGGGCGTTCCCGGACCTCAAGGGCATCACGCTGACCAAGGCGTTGGCGCTGGCCGCGCAGGCGGTCGAGGAGCAGCGGCGGGACGAGTCGCCGACCATCCCGGCCGCGGCGCTGGACGCCGCGCGCGAGTTCGCCGTGCGGCGGTACGAGCAGCAGTTGCTCGACGCCGGGCACGACCACCGGTTCGTCAACGCGGTGCTGCCGCTGGCCGACGCGCCGGCGGTGGCCGACACGACGTTGGCCGAGCTGACCGCGCTGGCGGGCGACCCGGACTTCGCCGCGCTGGTCGCCGCGTTGCAGCGGGTGCGGCGGATCGTGCCCGCGGACACCGTCGGCGAGTACGACCCTCAGGTGTTGGCCGAACCGGCCGAGGTGGCGCTGCACAAGGCGCTGGCGGACGTGCCGGCGGGCGTCACGGGGTTGGCGGCGTTCGCCGCCGCGGCGACCGGGCTGACCGGGCCGGTGAACACGTTCTTCGACGAGGTGCTGGTGATGGCCGAGGACGCCGACGTGCGGCGGGCCCGGCTGGGGCTGCTGGCCGCGATCCGCGACCTGGCCGCGCCGGTGCTGGACTGGCAGGCCCTGGGCGCCGCCCTGGGCTGAGGCGCGCCAGTGGTATCCCCGCCCCCCGGTGCGCCGGCGGGCGGGGACCGCGCCGTCTTGCGGCTACATGTCGCGGTTGTCGTCCAGGTTGGCGCTGGCGACGGCGACGGTGTGGTCCGGCGTGACCTGTTCGGCGGCGGCGGACCCGGCGCCCAAGGCGAGCAACGCCGCGGCGGCCACGGCCACCAGCGCTGCGGGGATCATTCTCACGCTGCTACTCCTCACACACCCGGCCAGGGTTCGGCAGGCGACACCATCGCACAGAAATCGCCCGAACGGGAAGTCCCCCTTTCGTAGCTGCCGAATCCGTGACCATTCGGCTGCGGAGCGTGTTCAGTAGCGCGCTGTAACGGTTCGACCAGCGGTTTCGATGGTCGGGGGAGGTCGATCCGGCGTTTGACGCGGACCATTCGGAGCTGCGGCGTTGCTACGTCTTGACGAACCCGCACCCGGAGAGATGGAATTCCGCGACATTCCGTATTTCGGCTGTCCACGTCGATGTGCCGCGCAAGGGGTTGGCGAATGCGAAGGCTTGCCCGAGCCGTGTCCTGCGGTCTCCTCGTCCTGTTCGTCGCCGCCTGTGGGGGCGCCGTCGACCCGCTCGCGCCGCCCACGGGCAGCCGCGCGCCGAGACCGGTCGTGGGCGTGATCCTGCCGGACCGCTCGTCGTCGGACCGGTGGGAGGACCAGGACCGGCCGCTGCTGCTCCAGGCGATGAACTTCGCGGGCGTCGAGGGCGTGATCGAGAACGCGGACGGCGACGAGGCGAAGTTCGCGAGCATCGCCGACGCCATGATCGCGCGCGGGGTCAAGGTGCTGATGACGACGCCGCTGAGCCCCGAGGGCGGCGCGGCGGTCGAGCGCAAGGCGAAGGACGCGGGCATCCCGGTCATCAACTACGACCGGATCAGCCTGGGCGGCCAGGCCGAGTACTACGTCTCGTTCGACAACTTCAATGTGGGCGAGCTGCAGGCCGAGGGACTGCTCCAGTGCCTCGGCGACAAGCCCGGCGCCCGGATCATCGAGCTGCAGGGCGCGCCGACGGACAACAACGCGACCATGTTCTTCGACGGGCAGCGCCGCAAGCTCGGCCCGAAGTACGACAGCGGCGCGCTGCGGCTGGTCGACAGCAAGCCCGTCGACCGCTGGGACCCGGTGATCGGCAAGGCCACCTTCGAGCAGGTGCTCGGGGCCAACGGCGGCTCGGTGGACGGCGTGGTGGCGGCCAACGACGGGCTGGCGGGCGCGGCGATCGAGGTGCTCAGGGCCAAGGGCCTGGCCGGTCGGGTGCCCGTGACGGGCCAGGACGCCACGGTCGAGGGCCTGCGCGCGATCCTGCGCGGCGAGCAGTGCATGACGGTCTACAAGCCGATCCGCGACGAGGCCGAGGCGGCGGCTCGGCTCGCCATCGCGGTGGCGCGCGGCGACCTGAGCGGCGCGGACGACCTGGCCACCGGCAACACCCGCGACCTGGTGGCGAAGCGGGACGTGAAGTCGGTGCTGCTGGGCGCGGACCTGATCACCCGGGAGAACGTGCGGACGCTCGTGGCCGAGAGCGTGGTCAAGCCCGCGGAGCTGTGCGCGGGCGACACCGCGGACGACTGCGCCGAGCTGGGCATCCTGGTCAACTAGCGGGCACGGCGGCGCCGGGGCCGGGCAGGACGTCCACGTCCTCCGGCCCCATCGGCGCGCCGCACTCCGAGCAGCGCAGCTCCACGTGCGCGACCCGGCCGCAGGCGCGGTGCCGGTAGAGCGCGGGCGGTCCCGCCCCGCCCGCCGTCCAGCGGTCGCCCCAGCGCACCATCACCATCAGCAGCTCGACCAGCTCGACGCCCTTGCGGGTGAGCGCGTACTCGTGGCGCACCGGCCGGGCCGAGTACTCGCGCCGCTCCAGCACGTCCTGCTCGACCAGCCACCTCAGCCGCTCGGCGAGCACCTTGCGGGAGATGCCGAGGTCTTCCTGGATCTGGTCGAAGCGGGCGATGCCCACGTAGACGTCGCGCAGGATCAGCGGCGACCACGGTTCGCCGATGACGTCCAGGGTGCGCGCGATCGAGCACGCCATGTCGCCGAACCTCGTCCGTTGCACGGGACCAGTCTACCGCTGTGAGTTCCCTCAGGGAACGCTGTGGGCTAGGGTCGGTTCCCTCAGGGAACTTGGAGGTTCGCCCATGGCTCGCCCGACCGCGCCCCGCACCGCCCGCACGCCCCGCGACGGGAGGGCGTGACCGTGCCCAGGACCATGACCGACGCCGAGCGCGACGCGTTCCTCGACCTGCCGCACGTGGCCGTGCTGAGCGTCGCCGCCGCCGACCGCCCGCCGCTCACCGTCCCGGTGTTCTACGCCCACCGGGACGGCCGGATCCGGTTCTTCACCGGCACGCAGGGCCGTACGGCGCGCAAGACCCGGCTGCTGGAGCGGGCCGGCGCGTTCAGCCTGTGCGTGCAGCGGCCGACGTACCCGTACCGGTACGTCACCGCCGAGTGCGTCGTGGAACGCGCCGAACGCGCGCCGTCGACCGAAGACGTCCTGGCCGTGACGGGCAGGTACCTGCCGGAGGCCGACGCCCGCGCGTTCGCCGAGGCCGAGACCGCCGACCCGTCGGGCACGTTCGTCCTGTTCACCGGTCGTCCGGTGCGGTGGCTGACCAGCGACTTCGGCGAGCCGGACTAGCCGTCCTCGTCGTGCCTGCCGGAGATGAACTCCTGCACGCGGATCTTCCACCGGATCAGCGGCTGGCGGACGCGGGCCTCCCGGCGGTACGCCCGGCGCAGCTTGCGCGAGCCCTCGGGGTAGCGCCAGCGGGCCCACGGCGAGCCGGGACGGGCCAGCCGCACCGCGCCGATCTCCGGCAGCACGGGCACCAGCAGGCCGAGCAGCCCCGTCCAGACCTTGCCCTTGAGCAGCGTCACGATCACGAACCCGAGGTTGACCAGGACGATGAGCACCCGCAGGGCCACGCCCTCGCCGTAGAACTCGTCGTACCCCAGCGGCCGCGCGCCCGCCAGCAGCAGGCCCGTCATGCCGATGGCCAGGAACACGGCGTCCACCGACAGCCGGCCGTCCTTGGTCCAGTACACGTCCCGCAGGTGCAGCAGCAGCGCGAACTCGTCCAGCACGAGGGCCGCGCCGACGCCGAGCAGCGCGGCCGCGGCCACCCGCACGCCGTGCATGTCGTCCGGGACGGCCAGCCCCGTCACGCCGCCGAGCAGCATGAACACCGTGCCGAACACGACGTGGTGGATGTGCGTGCCGCCGGGTGTGATGTTGCCCGGCCACCAGCGCACCTCCGCCCGGATCAACCGGACGCTGATCCGGATGAGGACGAAGGTGACCACCAGGCCGAGGAAGAAGAACAGCAGCCGGGCCTGGGGCAGGTGGAACGCGTACACCACCCCATCTTCACCCGGCCGGATCAGTTGAAGCTCACACCGCCCTGGATGTCGCCCGCTTGCAGGACGTTGCCGTGGACCGTGCCGGAGATCTGGTTGGTGACCCTGCCGGTCTGGGTCACGGCATGGTGCGCGCGCAGCTCGGCGCCGAACGCGGGATCGGCCCGCACGGTCCGCTCCAGCGCCTCGCTCAGCGCCTTGACCTGCGGGGAGTCCTCCGCCGCGCCCTCGGCCGCAGTGAGCGCCGCGGTCGCCGCCGGGTCGTCCGCGAACTTCGCCCGGACCAGTTCGTACAGCCCCGCGACGGCGCGCGAGGCGAGCGACGCGGCGATGGTGACCAGCATCGGTTCAGGCATCGGGACCCCCTGTGATCGCTGCCCTGCCCACGGTAGCAGTGCGACTCGCGCGTTCTTCCGCTCGACTGCCGGTGGGATGTCGTGGTTGACTGTCCTCGGTCGTACCTTTCTGTGTTCGTGTTCCACCACGCTCGCGGAACGGAGTTGCGGGCGCCGAACTTTCCTCGCCAGGAGGGGCCGGGGCCCTAGCTGACCCGGTGGTCGCAAGCGCGATCCGGCACCTGTTAGAGGAGAAGTAGCAAGATGGCAGTTCAGGGCACCGTCAAGTGGTTCAACGCGGAGAAGGGCTTCGGCTTCATCTCCCCGGACAACGGTGGCGCCGACGTGTTCGTGCACTACTCGGAGATCCAGAGCAACGGCTACCGCACCCTGGAAGAGAACCAGCGGGTGGAGTTCGAGATCGGCCAGGGCCAGAAGGGCCCGCAGGCGCAGACGGTTCGACCGCTCTGACCTAATCCGGGTCACCACCAGGACCTGGATCTTTTCGGGCCGCCACTCCCGTTCGCGGGGGTGGCGGCCCGAATCGTGCGCTCACCTGCTCAGGGCGGGCGCGTGGCCGACCTGGTCGCCGTAGACCCGCTTGCCGACCAGCCGCGCGTCGTCGAACACGAAGAACACCGTCGCGCGCACCCGGTAGGCCCGCCCGGTCGGCTCCTCGCCGCCGAGGCTGCCCAGGTGGGTGCCCCGCAGCTCCAGCTCCACGATCACCGCGTCGTCGGCGTGGTGCAGCTCCACCAGCGTGCTGCGCCGGTCGGGGAACGCGTCGCCGACCCGGGCGTAGTACCCGGCGACCTCGGCCCGGCCGTCGAACACCTGCCCGGTCGCCACGATCTCGCAGCGCGGGTGGTCGAAGGAGCCCACGGCGGTGTCGAACTCGCGTTCGTTCTCCGACTCCAGGTGCTCCAGGACGATCGCCTCCCGCAGGGCCCGCAGTGCCTTGGACGCGGTCATGCGTGCGCACCCCTCCGGTTCGTCGGTAGCTGACGACGAAACACGGACGGGTGGTCACCAGTCAAGACAGTGGCCGCGTCGTTGGTACGCGATGACGCGGCCATTCACCCGTTCGGTTCAGGGGCGCATCTCGTACGTGCCGGACAGCGCCGCGACCCGCGCCCACACCCGCTGGAAGCGGTCCCGGTCGACCACGGGCCTGCGGACCTGCTCGACCGCCCAGCGCTGCTGCGCCTCCGTGGCCGACGCCTTGCCGTGCAGCCCGACCGCGTAGGCCGAGAAGTCCCGCACCAGGACGTCGAACACCTGGTCCAGCACGTCGGTGTCCAGGTCGGTGATCCGGGCCTGCTCCAGCACCAACTGGCCGTAGACGACCAGCGTGAACAGGTGACCGAGAGTGAGCAGGAAGTCCAGGTCCCGCTGCTGCTCCTCGTCCGGCGCGGCCGTGGCGAGCAGGGTGCGCAGCGCCCGGGCCTGCTCGTGGAAGAGGGCCGCGTTCGGCACGTGGGTGTGCTCGCGGTAGGTGGTCTCCCAGTCGTGGAACCTGACCCGCCCGAGGCCGCGCGCCGGGCACTGCCGCCAGAAGAACGCGTCGTCGGCCGGGTCGTGCCTGGTCGGGACGTCGGGGTACGCGGCGGGGTGGAACAGGTGGTTGGGCATGAACTTGAGCACCAGGGCGAGGTTCACGTGGACCGTGCCCTCCAGCTTCGGCAGCGCGCGGATGTCGCGGGCGGCCATCGAGAAGTACGTGTCCTTCTCGAAGCCCTTCGCCGCGATCACGTCCCAGAGCAGGTCCAGGACCCGTTCGCCCTCACTGGTGACCTTCATCTTGGTGATGGGGTTGAACAGCAGGTAGCGGCGGTCGTCGGGGGAGGCGCTGCGGAAGTAGTCCACCGCGCGGTCGGAGAACAGCTTCATGGCGACCAGGCGGGCGTAGGCGTCCACGAAGCTCTGCCGGACGTGCGGGAAGTCGGTGACCCGCTTGCCGTACAGGACGCGGTTGTGGGCGTGCGTGACGGCCTCGTGGAACGCGTGCTCGTCGATGCCGATCGAGGCCGTGCACAGGTTGAACTTGCCGACGTTGACGGTGTTGAGGGCGGCGCTGAACGCGTCCGAGCCCGTGTGCAGGATGTCGTCCGCGGTGACCGGGTAGTCGTCCAGGCGGAACTCGCTGACGAACATCTGCGCGTCCACGATGTTCTTGACCAGCGTGAACTTCTCGTGCTGGGAGTCCACGGCGAAGAAGACGTACCCGTCGGGGCCCTCGACGTCCGCGCGGCGGCCGAAGACCGACACCATGCCCGCCACGTTGCCGTTGCCGATGTAGTACTTGCCGCCGGTCGCGGTGAAGCCGTCGGCGGTGGGCGTGAGGACCATGTCGGTGGAGTAGACGTCCGCGCCGTGCTCCTTCTCCGACAGCCCGAACGCGAAGACCGCGCCCCGGTCGAGGAGTTCGGCGGCCTTCCTCCGGGCCGCGGCGTTGTCGCTCATCCAGATCGGCCCGAGGCCGAGCACGGTGACCTGCCACGCGTACCAGTACTGCAGGCCGTAGAACGCGAGGACCTCGCTCAGGGCGGCGTTGCGGGCGGCGTCCCAGCGCTTGTGCGGGTCGCCGCCGGCCTCGGCCGCGGGCGTGCAGAAGGTCGCGAACAGCTTCTCGCGCGCGACGAAGTCCAGGAACTCGGCGTACCAGACCTTCGCCTGGTCGTCGGCGATGAGGCGGCGCTTGCCCCGCTGCTCGAACCAGTCGATGGTCGCGCGCAGCAGTCGGCGGCTCTCGGCGTCGAGGTGGGCGGGGTCGTAGGTGTTCGGGTCGAACAGCACCGGGGGTTCTCCCTTCGTCACCGCCGGACGCTACCAGTCGGTAACTTGCGGGGCCCGGTGGCTACCGCGCCAGCCGCCGGTAGAGCGGGCGCAGGTCGTCGGTCACCGAGCGGCCGTCCACCACGAGCGGGTCGAGCCGGTCGAGCAGCACGTCCGGGCGGGTGGTCGGCTCGGGAACCTCCGGCGCGACCCCGGCGACCTCCGGCCGCGCCCAGAAGCCCTCGAAGGACTCCGCCGGGGTCGCCTCGGCCGCCGGCGCGGGCGGCGCGGGGGCCACGGGGGCCCGCAGGTCGCGCAGCCGGTCGAGCAGGTCCTCCCGCGACCGCCCGCGCCACGCCAGGATCTCGAACGGGTCGGTGTCGAACGACCCGGCGAGCAGGTGGCAGGTGGCGGCGAGGTGCTCGCACGGCACCTCCCAGTCCGGGCACGTGCAGTCCATGGACAGCTCGCGCATCGTGCGCGGGAACAGGGTCAGGCCGAGGTCGGCCAGCACGTCCTCGATCTCCGGCGGCATCTCGCCCGCCAACAGCTTCGCCGCGAAGACCGCCCGGTCGGCCAGCGCGTGCTCGACGCGCCGCCACTCGTCGTCGGTGAACTTGCGCACGCCGATCCGCGCCCGGTACGGCTCCGGGCGGGCGCCCGTGACCAGCGCCACGACCAGGCTGGTCGACAGCGACAGGCTCATCACCTGGCCCGTGCGCGCGTACCTCCGGCCGCGGCCGAGCCGGTCCGCCATGCCGAACGACTCCAGCACCTCCAGGAACCGGCGCGACCACCACGTCCGCGCCCCGTCGCCCCGGCTGCCGCGCGTCGGGCCGCCCCGCTCCCCGGTCCGGTCAGTCACCGACGGCCTCCCCGGACAGGGCGAACAGCTCGCGCAGCTCCCCGGTCGACAGCTCGGTCAGCCAGTCCTCGCCCGCGCCCACCACGAGCTGCGCCAACCCGCGCTTCTCCTCGATCATCCGGTCGATCCGCTCCTCCAGCGTGCCGACGCAGACGAACTTGCGCACCTGCACGTGGGCCCGCTGGCCGATCCGGAACGCCCGGTCGGTGGCCTGGTCCTCGACCGCCGGGTTCCACCACCGGTCGAGGTGGATGACGTGGTTCGCGGCCGTGAGGTTCAGCCCCGTGCCGCCCGCCTTCAGCGACAGCACGAAGAGCGACGGGCCGTCCGCCTCCTGGAACCGCCGCACCATCTCGTCGCGCCGCCGCTTCGGCGTGCCGCCGTGCAGGTACAGGACCTCGGTGTCGAACCGGGCGGCCAGGTGCGGCACGACCAGCGAGCCGAAGGCGGTGAACTGGGTGAAGCACAGCGCCTTGTCGCCGTCGGCCAGCGCCTCCTCGAGGATCTCCTCCAGCCGGGCGAGCTTGCCGGAGCGGCCGGCGACGCGGGAGCCGTCGCCGAGGAGCTGCGCCGGGTGGTTGCAGACCTGCTTGAGGCGCGACATCGTGGCCAGCACCAGGCCCTTGCGCCGGACTCCCTCCGCCTCGGCGATCTTGGCCAGCATGTCGTCCACCACCGCCTGGTAGAGCGTGGCCTGCTCGGCGGTCAGCGTGCAGAGCTGCTTGACCTCGATCTTGTCCGGCAGGTCGGTGATGACCCGGGGGTCGGTCTTGAGCCGGCGCAGCACGAACGGGCCGGTGATGCGGCGCAGGCGGACGGCGGCGTCCTCGTCGTGGTGGCGTTCGACGGGCACGGCGAAGCGGGCGCGGAAGGTGTTGATCGTGCCGAGGATGCCCGGGTTGACGAAATCCATGATCGACCACAGCTCCGCCAGCCGGTTCTCCACCGGGGTGCCGGTCAGTGCCACCCGGTGCCGGGCGGGCAGGGCGCGCGCCGCCTTCGACTGCCGGGTCGAGCTGTTCTTGATGTTCTGCGCCTCGTCCAGCACGACCCGGTCCCAGGTCACGCCGGTCAGCCGGGCCACGTCCCGGGCGAGCACCGCGTAGGTGGTGATGACCAGGTCGCAGTCGGTGTCCAGGACGCGGTCCGCGCCGTGGTGGACGCGGACCTCCAGGTCGGGGGTGAAGCGGGCGGCCTCCCGCTGCCAGTTGCCGACGACCGACATCGGGCACACCAGCAACGTCGGCAGCCGCTTGCCGTGCTGCCGGTTGTGCGCCTCCAGGGCGAGCAGTTGGACGGTCTTGCCGAGCCCCATGTCGTCGGCCAGGCACGCGCCCAGGCCCAGCCGGTCGAGGAACGCGAGCCACGCCAGGCCCCGCTGCTGGTAGGGGCGCAGTTCGGCGAGCAGTCCGCGCGGTCGCGGCACCGGTTCGAGGTGGTGTTCCACCTGGCCGGACAGCAGGTCGCCCAGCCAGCCCGTCGCGCCGACCCCGTTCAGGGGGAGCGGCAGGTCGGCGTCCTCGGGGTGAAGGCCGGAGTGCAGCAGCACCTGCGCGGCGGTCATCTGCCCACCACCGCGCTCGAGGAACGCGAGGCCCGCGGCGAGGCGCTTCGGGTCGACGTGCACCCACTGGCCGCGCACGCGCACCAACGGCACCTTGGCCCCGGCGAGCGACCGCAGCTCCGCCTCGGTGAGCGGCTCGTCGCCCACCGCCAGCTCCCAGCGGTAGTCGACCAGCACCTTCAGGCCGAGCTCGCTCTCCTTGGCCACCTGCCCCGCCGTGCCGCGGCTGGTGGCCGTGAGCCGGAGACCCAGCCGGTGGGGTTGACGCCACCACGCGGGCAGCATCACGCCGAACCCGGCCTCCGCCAGCAACGCCGCGTGCCGCAGGAAGTCGTAGGCGCCCGCCACGTCCAGGGCCAGCTCCACCGGCCGCGGGGGGGGGGGCGCCCCCCGTAGAGGGCCGGGGATTGCCTCCCGGCCCCGCCGAGGGAGCCCCGCAGCAAGGCAGCGGGGCGGGGGCCCCACCGGCGCCCGCCCGCGGG